>NZ_JAGPUP010000549.1:0-92391 GCF_018069605.1 Microvirga sp. HBU67558
ATCCCGATCCGGAAGAGCGCCGCACCTCAGACAATCGAGATCACCGGGACAAGCCCGGTGATGACCGGGAGAGAGGATCAGGACGGGCCCATCCCGATACGAAAAGGCGCGGCGCCCTACAGAAGCGGGATCACCGGGACAAGCCAGGCGATGACGGGGAGAGGATCGGTGCCGGACCATCCCGATCCGGACGGGCGCCGCGTCTCGATCAGCCGGGACGGGTCGGGGATGCCCGGTGACGACAGGAAGAGGGCGTTCCCGACGATTCCGCTCCTCACGACGCTTTTACGCCCCAGCGGCAATTGTCCCCTTGCGGCCATCAGAGGGAGACGCCATTCTCCGGCCTGATTTGGCGCACATCTCCCCTGACGAGAGATGCTGTGATTTTTGGAGCCGCGCTTCGTGCCCATCTTGAAAAAGTCCTTTGCCCGTAAGGGGCTGCCTGCCCTGATGCTGGTGGCTGCCGGCCTGCTGGCCGCTCCGGCCGTCGCTGCGAACACGGAAGACGAGATCCTGCAGCCTGCCCAGAGCCTGGAGGGCAACTTCCTGTCCGCCTACGTGGCAGGCTCCGCGCGGGACACCGAGGCGGCGACCATCTTCTTCCGGGAGGCGATCCAGGAGGATCCCCGCAACCAGGAGCTTCTGGAGCGGGCCTTCGTGGCCTTCCTGGCCAACGGGTCCATGAACGAGGCCGTGCGCGCGGCCGAGCGCCTCTCGGGCCAGGACTCGTCCAACAACCTGGCGCAGTTCGCCCTCGCGGTCCGGGCCCTGAAGGGCCAGAAATACGCCGATGCCCGGACGCGCCTCTCGAAGGGCGCCCGCGGGCGTCAGGCCGATCTGACGGCAACGCTCCTGACCGCCTGGACCTATGCCGGCGCCAAGGACGGCAAGCAGGCGCTCGCCACCGTCGACAAGCTCAAGAACGAGCGGGCCTTCGACCAGTTCAGGGAATATCATGCCGCCCTCATCGCCGATGTGGTGGGCAACCCCGTCGAGGCCGAGAAGCGCTTCAAGGCCGCCTACGAGGGCGAGCGCAACACCCTGCAGGTGGTCGACGCCTATGGCCGCTTCCTCGCCAAGCGCGGCCGCAAGGACGAGGCCCTGAAGATCTACAAGGCCTTCGACGAGGCCGCGCCGCGCCATCCGATCGTCCGTGCGGCCATGAAGGCGCTGGAGGAGGACAAGCCGCTCCTGCCGCTGGTCAACACCGCGCAGGACGGTGCGGCCGAGCTGCTCTACGGGCTCGGCGTCGTCGGCAACACCCAGGGCGACGAGCTCACCGCCATCATCTATCTGCGCCTCGGCCTCGACCTGAAGGGCGATCATCCGCTCGCCCTCGTCACCCTGGGCGACGTCTACGAGCGCCTGAAGCAGTACGACAAGGCGAATGCGATCTTCGATCGCATCCCCAAGGATTCTCCCGTGCGGCCGAGCGCCGACATCTCCATCGGCCACAATTTCGAGCTGATGGGACGGGGCGACGACGCCATCGCGCATCTCGAAAAGCTCATGAAGGAGCGGCCGGACGACGTGGAGGTCGTCATGGCGCTCGGCAACGTGCAGCGCTCGCGCAAGAAGTTCGCCGAGGCGGCCGACACCTACGACAAGGCGATCAAGCTGATCGGCCAGCCGGAGCGCGGCCACTGGATCCTCTACTTCTATCGCGGCACGTCCTATGAGCGCGCGAAGCAGTGGGACAAGGCCGAGGCCGACCTGAAGAAGGCCCTGGAGCTCGTCCCCGAGGGGCTGCCGGCCGGCCGGGCGCAGGTGATGAATTATCTCGCCTATTCCTGGGTCGACCAGAACATGAATATCGACGAAGCCTTCAAGATGCTCACGAAGGCCGTCGAGCTTGCCCCGCGCGACGGCATGATCATCGACTCGCTCGGCTGGGCCTATTACCGCATGGGCCGCTACGACGACGCGGTGCGCGAGCTGGAGAAGGCCGTGGAGCTCAAGCCCGGCGATCCGACCATCAACGACCATCTGGGCGATGCCTATTGGAAGGTCGGCCGCAAGCTCGAGGCGAAGTTCCAGTGGGACCACGCCAAGAACTCGGATCCGGAGCACGAGGAACTCGTGAAGATCCTCAAGAAGATCGACAATGGTCTCGAAGAGGATCCGAAGCCGGCCGCCGCCGAGAACGCACCGCCGCCTCAGCCGGAAGTGCCGAAGCACAACGGCGGCTAAGGCCTGTCGAACCATATTCCCCTCTGTCATCACCGGCCTTGTGCCGGTGATCTCAATTGCTTGAAGCGTTGAGCCTTGCCGGGTCGGGATGGCCGGGACAAGCCCGGCCATGACAAGGACAAGGGAAGGCCGGCGCCCGCGGCGCGGCAGGCCTTCCCATCACGCCCGCTCTCGGGCATGGAAGCGCCATGCCTCAGCCGCTTGCCACCCGCGCGCCCGCCAAGATCAACCTGACGCTCCACGTGCTCGGGCGCCGGGCCGACGGCTATCACGAGCTCGAGAGCCTCGTGGCATTCGCCGGCACGGGGGACGACCTGCGGCTCCAACCCGGAGCGGGACTGGCGCTCGAGGTGGATGGTCCGACGGCCGCGCTCGCCGGAAGCGGTGCCGACAATCTCGTCCTGAAGGCGGCGCGTCTCCTGGCCGACCGCGTGGAGGGCCTCCGGCTCGGGACGTTTCACCTCACCAAGCGTCTGCCCGTGGCAGCCGGTATCGGAGGCGGGTCCTCGGATGCGGCCGCGGCCCTGCGGCTCTTGGCGCGCCTCAACGGCCTGCCGCTGTCGCATCCGGCCGTCCAGGATGCGGCCCGGCTGACGGGAGCGGACGTGCCCGTCTGCCTGGAACCGAAAGCACGCATGATGCGGGGCACGGGCGCTGAGATTGGGGCTTCGCTGGATCTGCCGCGCCTCTTCGCCGCCCTGGTCAACCCGCGCGTGCCGGTGGAAACCCCGGCGGTGTTCAAGGCGCTCGCGCTGCAGCCTAGCCAGCGACTGGCCGGCGAGGGCCATCCGAGCATCGAGCGGAGCGGCCTCATCGATGCGTTGCAGGCCGCTCGCAATGATCTCGAGCCGCCCGCGCTGCGTCTTCAGCCGCTGATCGGCGAGGCGCTCGGCCTGATCCGGCGGACGAAAGGCTGCCGGCTGGCCCGCATGTCCGGATCGGGCGCCACCGTGTTCGGCCTCTACGATGATTGCGAGACGGCCGCGGAGGCCGCGAAGGCCGTCCGGCGCGCGCGGCCGGATTGGTGGGCGAAGGCGACGAGCCTTCGGTAGCGGTTCTTCCCCTTGTCATCACCGGGCCTGTCCCGGTGATCCCGATTGTCTGAATCGCCGAGCCTCACCGGATCGGGATGGCCGGCACAGGGCCGGCCATGACGGGGCGAGGGATGAGAGAGCCCTTCGGCCGCTTACCAGGCCGGGATGATAGCGCCCTTGAAGCGCTCTTCCAGGAACTTGGCGACCTCGGGGGACTGGTAGGATTCCACGAAGGTCTTGATCTCCGCACGGTTGTCGCCCTGGCGAGCGGCCACGAAGTTGGCATAGGGGTTGCCCTCGCGCTTCTCGACCGCGATCGTGTCCTTGCGGATGTCGAGGCCCGCATTGAGCGCATGGTCGGTGTTGATCACCGCCGCGTCGAGGTCGGGCAGGGCGCGGGGCAGCTGCGCGGCGTCGAGCTCGGAGAACTTGATGCCCTTCGGGTTCTCGGCGATGTCGAGGAGGCTCGGCGACAGGCCCTGGCCCTCCTTGATCTTGATCAGGCCTTCAGCGGCCAGCAGGTTGAGCGCGCGGCCGCCGTTGCTCGGATCGTTCGGAATGCCGATCTTGGCGCCCTTGGGCAGGTCGGCGACGGCCTTTACCTTGGTGGAGTAGAGGCCGATCGGCTGAACGAAGGTGAAGCCGACGGGAACGATCTTGTAGCCCCGGGCGGCGATCTGCGCGTCGAGATAGGGCTTGTGCTGGAACGCGTTTGCGTCGAGGTCCTTGCGCTCCAAGGCCTCGTTGACGAGAGCGTAGTCGGAGAAGGGCACGAGCTCGACATTCAGGCCCTTGGTGGCCGCGACCTTCTTGACGACCTGCGCGACCTCTTCCTCGGCCCCGGACATGACGCCGACCTTGATGCTCTTCTGCTGGGCGGCGGCCGGCAGCGCGGCGGCCAGTGCGGCACCGAGCGCGACGGTCGCGGACAGGAGGGCGCGGCGGGTGAAAACGGACATGGGGTCTACCTTTCGGGCAAAGTGCGTCCGGGCTTCAACTCGAAGCCGGACATGTGGTTCGGGGCTTTTGTTCGAGAACGATCAGGCCGCGCAGCGACAACACCGCTCAGCCTGAAGAGGCCGAGGAAGGGGCAGGGATGCCGTCATGGAAGTGCAGCGCGTCATAACCGATCGATCCTCGTGAACCACGAGGCGGAGGCCGCTCGTGGCGCTTTAGCCTTTGATGACGCGGGGCAAGCTGCTCGTCTCAAATCGCCGCGGTCTCACTGTGGCCGGAGCCGCCGCGAGACGGGATCTTTGTAGCCCTGCCGGCTTTTAAGTCAACCAAATTGTTCTGTAAAAAGAACACACCGGTTATGCGTTCAGGGCCTAAGCCGTTCGGCCCTGCGTCTTGGAAGCGACATAGACGCGCTCATCCATTCGGCTGAAAGACGCGCCGCCTGCGACTTGTTATAAAGTAACTCATGATTCGGCTGGTAGCTTCACGCCAGCCGTCAGTCTTCAAGAGCAGGAGCCCCGAGTCATGAGCAGCCCCGGCCAGATCTTCGAGTGGGAAGGCATCACGCAGCCGTCCTACTGGGGTGGACAGATTCTCGCAGAGACGGGCCTGAAGGCGATGAACCAGATCGTGGCGACCGGCGCCAACACCGTCACGATCATCCCCAACTTCTTCCAGGCCAACAAGTTCAGCAACGCGGTGGAACTGCACCTCGGAGATCCGAACAATCCCTGGGACAACGAGAGCGACACCTTCGAGCAGGTGAAGCAGTCCGTTCTGGCGGCCAAGACCCGCGGCCTCAAGGTCGTGCTCAAGCCGCACGTGGAGACGAGTGATCGCGTCTGGCGCGCGGAATTCGCACCCACCGACCCCAAGGCTTGGTTCGCCAGCTACAAGGCCATGATGGTCGAATACGCCAAGGTGGCTCAGGCGGCCGGCGCGGAGATGATCTGCGTCGGCACCGAAATGAACAGCATGATCGACCCGGCTAAGACCTGCAGCGACGGAAAGACCTATACGCAGAAATGGACCGAGATCATCGATGCCGTGCGCGCCGTCTATTCCGGCAAGATCACCTACGCGGCGACCTACGACACGGTGCAGAAGGTCGGCTTCTGGGACAAGGTCGACTTCATCGGCGTCGACGCCTACATCCCGTCTTCGACAGTGAACGATCCAACCGTCGACCAGATCGTCGACGCCTGGGTGAAGCCGCATTTCAATCCCTGGATCCGCGACACCCTGCACGGGGGCAAGTCCGTCGTCGACTATTACAAGGCGCTCTCGGAGAAATACGGCAAGCAGGTGCTGTTCACCGAGGTCGGCTACAAGAGCATGGATGGGGCCAACAAGGACCCAGGCGTGTTCGGCGGCAGCGGCACATACGATCCCCAGGAGCAGGTCGACTGCTACGAAGCCCTGTTCAAAGTCATGGAGAACTATGGCGGCCGCTGGCTCGCCGGTTCGTTTCTCTGGAGCTACTACTCCTTCGAAAACCCGATGGTGGAGCGGAACGTGCCGTGGACGGACTATACCACGCAACGGAAGCCAGCGAACGTCACGGTCACCACGCATTACTCCGGCCCGGCTCACACGACGGGGCTCGTCTGGAACGGGACGAATGTCACCGACAGGCTCGATGGCGGCTATCACAACGATACCCTGAACGGCGCCGGTGGGAGCGACATTCTATGGGGCGGCGCAGGAAATGATCGGCTCAATGGCGGCCTGGGCGATGATGTTCTCGATAGTGTGGCGGATGAGGACACGGCGGTTTTTTCCGGCGCCCGCGCGGATTACAGGATCTACGCGTTCGGCAATGGCCGATACATCGTGAAGGACACCCGCCAGAACGGAGACGGCACCGACGAACTCCGCAACGTGGAGAAGGCGAGCTTTTCCGACCAGACCGTGGATCTGAATGCCGTCGGCGGAATGCCTCCGGAGAGCGTCTTCTCGGTCGCGGCCGTTCAGGCCAGCAGGCGCGAGGGATCCGAAGGCGTCACCACCGATTTCACTTTCAAGATCACCCGCTCCAGCGACGTGGGCGATGGCAGCGTCAAATGGCGTGTGCAGCTTCCCGCCGGCTCCGTCAGGGCCAACGACTTTGCCGTCATGACCGGCGAGATTTCCATGGCAACGGGGGTGACCGAGCAGACGATCACCGTGAAGGTTCGGGGCGATCTCCTCTTCGAGGCGGACGAGACCTTCACGGTCGAACTCTACGGGGCAGGCGTCGGCGGAGCCATCGGGACCGGGAGCGCGAACGGCACGATCCTCAACGATGACAGCGACAATGCCCCAAGCAACATCATGCTGAGCAACCCGGCGGTGGCCGAACTCGCCAAGGCCGGAACGCTCATTGGCACGCTGTCAGCCGCGGACATCGATGAGGACGAAACGCATAGCTTCGCCATCGTCAACCCGGACGGGCGGTTCACGATCGAAGGCAACAGGCTGCTGGTGGCTGACGGCTTCAGGCTCGATCATGAGCAGGCCTCCTCGCACAAGCTCACCGTGCAGGTGACAGACAAGGGCGGGGCAACCTACGCCAAGGACCTCGTGGTACATGTCACCAACGAAGATCCGGAGAAGACCGCAGGCAGCGCGGCCGACGACGTGTTCTATGGTGGCGGAGGCAATGACACGCTCGGTGGCGGAGCAGGTCACGATCGCTTGTTCGGCGGTGTGGGCGCCGACACGCTCACCGGCGACAGCGGCGGTGACATCCTCTCGGGCGGGGCCGGCAGGGACACGCTCGCCGGCGGCAAATGGAGCCGGATGGACCCGAACAAGGACGCATTCCTGTTCGACATCAAGGTGACTAAGAGCAACTATAAGAGCCACACCGATACGGTGAAGGATGCTCAGTTCAAATACGATGCGTTCTACTTCGACGATGCCGCCTTCGGCAACGCGACCATCGCCAAGTACCTAAGGGGCAAGAACGCCTCGCTCGACCATGCGGTCACGATCAGGAAGGGCTGGTTCACGTTCGATAAGGCCACGGATCGGAACGACTTCTTCATCGCCAAAAAGGTGAATGGCAAGACCTACAAGCTGTTCTTCGATGCGGACGGCGCGGGCACGAAGCAGAAGGCCCTGGAGATCGCCACCGTGACCTATGATAAGAAGATCGGCGGCGAGATCTCCTTCAAGGATTTCCTCTTCGTCTGACGGCAGAGTGTCCGCTCAATAGGCCCGGGCGATGCAGAAATCGACCGCGTCGAGCAGGGCCTGCTTCATCGGGCTCGACGGGAAGAGCGCGAGGGCGTCGCGGGCCATGGCGCCGTAGTGCCGGGCCCGCTCGACGGTGTCCTCGAGGGCCCGGTGCCGGCGCATGATGGCGATGGCCTGCTCGAGATCCGCGTCCTCGATCTCACCCTGCTCGAGCACGCGCTTCCAGAAGGCGCGCTCCTCGTCGGTGCCGCGCCGAAATGACAGGACCACCGGCAGGGTGATCTTGCCCTCGCGGAAATCGTCGCCCACGTTCTTGCCGAGTGTGGCGGCCTTGCCGCCATAGTCCAGAGCATCGTCCACGAGCTGGAAGGCGATCCCGAGATTCATCCCGTAGGAGCGGCATGCGGCCTGCTCGGCCTTCGGGCGCCCGGCGATGACCGGACCCACCTCGCAGGCGGCGGCGAAGAGCTCGGCCGTCTTGCCCCGAATCACGGCGAGGTACTCGTCCTCCGTGGTTTCGGTGTTCTTGGCGGCGGCGAGCTGCATCACCTCGCCTTCGGCGATCACCGTTGCGGCCGCCGAAAGGATGTCCAGCGCCCGCAGTGACCCCACTTCCACCATCATGCGGAAGGCCTGTCCGAGCAGGAAGTCGCCGACGAGTACGCTGGCCTCGTTGCCCCACTTGATTCGGGCGGCGATCTTGCCGCGGCGCATGTCGCTCTCGTCGACCACGTCGTCGTGGAGGAGGGTGGCGGTGTGCATGAACTCGACGGAGGCCGCGAGCTTTACGTGCCCGTCGCCTTGGTAGCCGGAGAGCCCGGCGGTTGCGAGCGTCAGCATGGGCCGCAGGCGCTTGCCCCCGGACGAGATCAGGTGGTTCGCCACCTCGGGGATCATCGTGACCTCGGATCCCGTCCGCGACAGGATCATCGCATTGACCCGTTCCATGTCGGAGGCCACAAGGGACACGAGCTTCTCGATGCCCGCATTCTTCTCGGGATGCTTGTCTTCGAACGGAACGACGACGCCCACGTCTCACTACCCGGGTTGCCGGCCGGCTTGGCCGGTAGGAATATCAGTCACCGTGGCATGGCACTTTCCATGCTGCAATGCAAACGCTTACCGCAGGGGAAGGATCTCAAGCCGATGGTCGAAATCGTCCGCACCAGCGATCTCGTTCTGGTCGGCTTCCTACAATCCCTCCTGGAAAACGCCAATATCCCGGTTTTCGTGGCAGACATGCACATGAGCGCCCTGGAGGGTATGACCGGCGCCTTTCCGCGCCGGATTCTCGTGCCGGAGGATCACCTGGCCCAGGCCCGCCGCCTTGTCTCCGAAGCCGGGCTCGCGGGCGAGCTGCGACATGGCTGAGATCACGGAGGATCTCCTCCTGAACGGGCGGGTCCGCCTCCTGCAGCCGCAAAAGGGGCACCGGGCCGGCACCGATGCGGTGCTGCTCGCAGTCTCTGCCGAGGCGAGGCCCGGCGACATGGTAATGGATGTGGGCGCGGCGACCGGAGCCGTCGGCCTCATGGTGGCGGCGCGGCAGGACGCTGCGCGCTTCGTCTTCGTGGAGCGGGATCCTCACCTCGCCGAATTGTGCCGCCGCAACTGCCGGGACAACCGCGTCGCGGGCGAGGTCGCCGTCGCGGACGTGCTCGACAGGACCTCCCGCGAGGCTGCAGGTCTCAGGCTCGGGAGCGCCGATCTCGTCCTCACCAATCCGCCGTTCCTCGAGGAGGGTCACGCGCGGATCTCGCCCGATCGCGGCCGGGCAGCTGCTCATGCGCTGCCCGTCGGCGGATTGGACGCTTGGCTGAAGATTTGCACGGGACTTCTCAAGCCGAAAGGCCGGCTCGTCCTGATCCACCGGGCCGATCGGACGCTCGAATGTCTCCGGATTCTGGGGAAATGGCTCGGAGGTCTGGAACTCCGCTTCGTGCATCCGAGCGCCGACCGGCCGGCCATTCGCTTGCTCCTGTCCGGGATCAAGGACAGCCGGGCCCCCGTGAGCATCCTGCCGCCGGTGATCCTGAACGGGCCGGACGGCCGCTTCACCCCACAGGCGGAGGCTCTTCACCGGGGAGAGGCCATCCTTCTATGAGAGAGGGCCCCGATGGGGGCCCTCCGAGTTTACCAGCGGTAACCAGGTCTGCCGACCGTGCGGCAGACCTCGATCGGCCGGCGCACCCAGCGGTAGCCGTTCCACACCCGCCGCGGCTCGACCCAGCAGCGGCGTACCGCGCGGGCGGGGCGATAGGCCCCGTAGGGGCGTCCGTAATAGGGGCGGTCGTACCGCGGGCCGCCATAATAAGGGCGCCCGTACTGGACCGTCACGGCGGGACCCCGATAGCCGTAGCCTCCGTAATAGGGTTGCGCTTCTGCCGGCTGAACCGACAGCGCCCCGAAGTTCAGGGCCGCAAAACCAAGAAGGCCGAACATCAGCTTACGCATTCATTCTCTCCTCAACTCCGCCCAGACACCAGCGTGAAACGGTGTCACGACCGGGCTGTTGTCCATGATCAAGATTTAATCGGTCTTAACTGAACGCAGCCCGACAATTTCCCTAACGGTATGTTCATCTTGGGAAGCCGGGCCGTGCACCCTAGATAACAGCCATGGCTCAAACATCGTTCTCCTCCATGCTCCCGGCTCGTCTTCAATTCCTCCTTCCGGCCAAGTACCGCGCCTATCCCAACCCCATCGTGCCCGTGGTTCGCCTCTCGGGGCCGATCGGGGCCGTGATGCCCCTGCGCCAGGGGCTGGCCATGCAAAGCGTCGCGCCCTTGCTGGAGCGCGCCTTCTCGGTGCCGGGCGCGAAGGCGGTGGCGCTGGTCATCAACTCGCCGGGCGGTTCGGCCGCCCAGTCGCACCTGATCTTCAAGCGGATCCGGGCCTTTGCCGAGGAGAAGGAGCTCCCCGTGATCGCCTTCGTGGAGGATGCGGCGGCTTCCGGCGGTTACATGATCGCCTGTGCGGCCGACGAGATCTACGCCGACCCGGCCTCCATCGTGGGCTCCATCGGAGTGGTGTCGGCGAGCTTCGGGTTCCACGAGCTGATCGAGCGCATCGGCATCGAGCGGCGGGTCCACACGGCCGGCAAGAGCAAGGCGATGCTCGATCCGTTCCGGCCCGAGAATCCGGACGACGTGGTGCGCCTGAAGGGGCTCCAGCGCCAGATCCACGAGGTTTTCGTGGGGCTCGTCCGCGACCGCCGGGGCGAGAAGCTCAACGATTCCTACGACGATCTCTTCTCCGGCGCCTTCTGGGTCGGGGCGGAGGCGCTCGATCTCGGGCTCGTCGACGGGTTAGGCGACATCCGGACCATCCTGCGCCAGCGCTTTGGCGACAAGGTGCAGTTCCGCATGATCGAGCCGGCCCGCCCGCCGTTGCTGGGGCGCCTGCTCGGCCGGCGCTCGCTCGGACAGAGCAGCCTGATCGACCCCGGCGAGATCGTCGGGGCCCTGGAAGAACGGGCCGCCTGGGCGCGGTTGGGGCT
Source organism: Microvirga sp. HBU67558 (assembly GCF_018069605.1). Lineage (NCBI taxonomy): Bacteria > Pseudomonadati > Pseudomonadota > Alphaproteobacteria > Hyphomicrobiales > Methylobacteriaceae > Microvirga > Microvirga sp. HBU67558. The sequence goes on from NZ_JAGPUP010000549.1 coordinate 10,861, forward strand.
GTAAGGGAGCAGTGGCCAGCGGCTGCAGGAATACTCGCCGGGACACCCCGGTGCTTGACTTGGGCGGCCCGTCATCCCAAGGGTTCGCCTGACATTTTTCAAAGCCAAACCGGACGCCGACATGACGAGCGAACCCGCGCACATGAACCCTGCGCGCTCTTTCCAAGGTCTGATCCTCACGCTTCAGCGCTACTGGGCGGAGCAGGGCTGCGTCATCCTCCAGCCCTACGACATGGAGGTCGGCGCAGGCACCTTCCACCCGGCCACGACCCTGCGGGCCTTGGGCCCCAGGCCCTGGCGCGCCGCCTATGTCCAGCCCTCCCGCCGCCCCAAGGACGGGCGCTACGGCGAGAACCCGAACCGGCTTCAGCATTATTACCAGTTCCAGGTGATCCTGAAACCGAACCCGCCGAACCTGCAGGATCTCTATCTCGGCTCGCTCAAGGCCATCGGCATCGACACGAGCATCCACGACATCCGCTTCGTCGAGGACGACTGGGAGAGCCCGACCCTGGGCGCCTGGGGCCTCGGCTGGGAATGCTGGTGCGACGGCATGGAGGTGTCGCAGTTCACCTATTTCCAGCAGGTGGCCGGCTTCGAATGCTCCCCGGTGGCGGGCGAGCTGACCTACGGCCTCGAGCGCCTCGCCATGTACCTGCAGGGCGTCGAGTCGATCTACGACCTCAACTTCAACGGGCTCGATGGCGACCGGAAGGTCACCTACGGGGACGTGTTTCTCCAGGCCGAGCAGGAATATTCGCGCCACAACTTCGAACATGCCGACACGGAGATGCTGTTCCGGCACTTCCGCGACGCGGAGGCCGCCTGCCGCAAGTACCTGGAGGCCGGCGAGCCGAGACCTAACTCTAACGACAACCGCCACCTGATGGCGCTGCCGGCCTACGACCAATGCATCAAGGCCAGCCACGTGTTCAACCTGCTCGACGCCCGCGGGGTGATCTCCGTCACCGAGCGCCAGAGCTACATCCTGCGCGTCCGCGAACTGGCGAAGGCCTGCGGCGCGGCATGGCTGAAGACCGAGGGCGGGGGCGTGGCGGCGTGACCGCCGCTGCCATCCGCTTCCTCCCTCAGACATAAAGTTCTCCGATGCCCGATCTCCTCCTCGAACTATTCTCCGAAGAAATTCCCGCCCGCATGCAGCGCCGCGCGGCGGAGGATCTGAAGAAGCTCGTGACCGATGCGCTCGTGGAGCGTGGTTTCCTCTATGAGGGCGCCAAGGCCTTCGCCACGCCGCGCCGGCTGGCCCTCCAGGTGGCGGGTTTGCCCGTGAAGGGGCAGGACGTGCGCGAGGAGCGCAAAGGTCCCCGCGTCGGCTCGCCCGACGCGGCGATCCAGGGCTTTTTGAAGGGTGCCGGGCTGTCCTCCATCGAGCAGGCGAAGATCGAGAGCGATCCGAAGAAGGGCGAGTTCTACGTTGCCGTCATCGAGAAGCCCGGCCGCTCGACGCCCGACGTGCTGGCCGAGATTCTGCCCGGGATCGTGAAAACCTTTCCGTGGCCGAAATCCATGCGCTGGGGCGCGGCCTCGCGTGAGCCGGGTTCGCTGCGCTGGGTGCGCCCGCTGCACTCGATCATCTGCACGTTCGGGCCCGAAACCGAGGATCCGGAGGTCGTGCGCTTCGATATCGATGGGATCGTTTCGGGCGACGTCACGAAGGGTCACCGCTTCCTGGCGCCCGGCGAGATCCGCGTGAAGCGCTTCGACGATTACGCGCCGGCCCTGGAGCGCGCCAAGGTCGTGATCGACACGGACCGCCGCAAGGACATGATCCTGCACGACGCGAAGGACCTGGCCTTCGCGCAGGGGCTGGAGCTCGTCGAGGACGAGGGCTTGCTCGAGGAGGTCGCCGGCCTCGTGGAATGGCCCGTGGTGCTCATGGGCTCGTTCGACGAAGCGTTTCTCGATATTCCCCCGGAGGTGATCCGCACCACCATCCGGGCGAACCAGAAATGCTTCGTGTTGCGTGACCCGGCCACCGGCAGGCTCGCCAACAAGTTCCTGCTGACGTCCAACCTCGTCGCCAGCGATGGCGGCAAGACGATCGTGGGCGGCAACGAGCGCGTGGTGCGCGCGCGCCTCTCCGACGCCAAGTTCTTCTGGGAGACGGACCAGCGCGTGAAGCTGGAGGACCGGCTCGAGAAATTGAAGAGCATCGTGTTCCACGAGAAGCTCGGCACGCAGTACGAGCGCGTGGAGCGCATCGCGGCGCTCGCCAGGGAACTGGCCCCGATGGTCGGCGCCGACCCTGAACTCGCGGAGCGTGCGGCACGCCTCGCCAAGGCCGATCTCGTGACCGAGATGGTGGGCGAATTCCCTGAATTGCAGGGCCTCATGGGCCGCTACTATGCGACGCTCCAGGGCGAGCACGCGTCCGTGGCGGCGGCCGTCGAGGAGCATTACAAGCCCCTCGGCCCGTCCGACCGCGTGCCGACCGATCCCGTGTCGGTGGCCGTGGCGCTCGCCGACAAGATCGACACGCTGGTCGGCTTCTGGGCCATCGACGAGAAGCCGACGGGATCCAAAGATCCCTACGCACTGCGTCGTGCGGCGCTGGGCGTGATCAGGCTGGTGCTGGAGAACAATCTCAAGCTTTCGCTCACCAGCCTGCTTGCAAAGCCCTTCGCCAGAACGGCCAATGCGGCTCTCTTTGCTGAGTTTCTGAAGGCGAAGGAGCTCGTCGACGCGATTGAGCAGAGCCCGTTCGCTCCCGTTGTCGAACATCCCTCTGTCGCCGAGCTGGCCGCAATCTTCCGGCAGCGGCAGATCGTCGAAGGTGAGACGCTGGCGCGTCTCATGCACGCTCGTGCGCTCGACCTCCTCGCCTTCTTCGCCGACCGTCTGAAAGTCTATCTCCGCGACCAGGGTGCGCGTCATGATCTCATCGATGCCGTGTTCGCCCTTGAGGGCCAGGACGACCTTCTGATGATCGTCCGCCGCGTGGAGGCGCTTGGGCGTTTCCTCGATACCGAGGACGGCAAGAACCTGCTCGCGGGCTATCGCCGCGCGGCCAACATCCTGCGCATCGAGGAGAAGAAGGACGGGCGCTCCTACGACGAGGCGCCCGACCTCCAGATCGTCGGCGACCAGGGGCAGATCGAGGAGAAGGCGCTCGCCGTCGTTCTCGACGGTGCCAAGCGCGAGGCGGCCGCCGCGGTGGAAGCGGAGGATTTCGAGGGGGCGATGCGCGCCCTGTCGCGCCTGCGCCAGCCGGTGGACGCCTTCTTCGACAAGGTGACCGTGAACGCGGCGGACCAAGCTCTCAGGGCCAACCGCCTGCGGCTCCTCAACGATATCCGCGCGGCGACCCGCACGGTGGCGGATTTCTCCCGCATCGAGGGCTAGCCGCGTTTGGGGCAGGGATCCGGTCCTGCGCTGGATCCCGCCCGAAATGCCGGAGGTCTGCGCCACGCGCATGAGAGATTCTCCGCGGGTTAATTCATGTTAAGGTGTGGCCTGAGGGGCACAGCCAACGGGCCGCCTAGGCTCTAGGTAGGCGGCAACCGATCCAAATTCAGAAGACCGAAGATGATTCGACGCCTCCTGATTGCCGCTCTTCTGGGCGCGCCCCTTGCTGCCTGCCAGACCGCCCAGCAGCCGGTCGCTACGGTGGCCGATTCCGCTTGGTATGTCGGCATGATGCCCGACAAGCCGCACAACATCCCGCTGGTCGACCGGCGCAAGATGGACGCGAAATACGCCCGCCAGACGGTGGCGTATAACGGCTCCGAGAAGCCGGGCTCCATCGTGGTCGATATCGACGAGCGCATGCTCTATCTCGTCCAGCCCGAGGGCAGGGCGATCCGCTACGGCGTGGGCGTCGGCAAGCAGGGCTTCTCCTGGAAGGGCATTGCGTCGGTTGGTCGCAAGGGGGTCTGGCCGGCCTGGTCGCCCACCAAGACGATGGTCGGCATCAAGCCCGAGCTGCCGCGTTACGTGGAAGCCGGCCTCGACAACCCGCTCGGTGCCCGCGCGCTCTATCTCTACCAGGATGGCCGCGACATCCTCTTCCGCATCCACGGGACGAACGAGCCATGGAGCATTGGGGAGCAGCTCTCCTCGGGCTGCGTGCGCATGCTGAACGAGGACGTGGCCGACCTCTACGAGCGCGTCCCGGTCGGCACGACGGTCTACGTCAAACGCAACGGCCGCTACCGGGTGTGAGCCCCGGTTCATGACGGATCACAATGGCCGGGCCTGTCCCGGCCATTTTTATTTGCTCTTCTTGTCGTCGGGGTCGTCCCAGGCATCGTTCAGCCTGCAGGCGTGACCGCACGGCGGGAGCCCAGCATCCACCCGACAGGCTGAGCAGGCCCCGATGTCCGAAAGGCGAACCTCCTGAATATTCCGGAACCGTGGCTGTTCAGCTTGCGTTTGGGCTCCACATGTTTCAAGCCAACACCTGCGCTGCAGCAGGGCGTATTCAGAGCCAAGGGATCGAGCGATGACGCAGTGGGTCTATACCTTCGGGGACGGTAAGGCCGAGGGCCAGGCGGGAATGAAGAACCTGCTCGGCGGCAAGGGGGCCAACCTGGCCGAGATGTCCAATCTGGGACTGCCGGTCCCTCCGGGCTTCACGATCACGACCGAGGTCTGCACCTATTACTACGATCACGGCCGCTCCTACCCGGAAGAGATGAAAGCCCAGGTCGAGAACGCCCTGACCTATGTCGGACGTCTCACGGGCCGCACCTTCGGGGATGCGGAGAACCCGCTTCTGGTCTCCGTCCGCTCCGGCGCCCGCGCATCCATGCCCGGCATGATGGACACGGTGCTCAACCTCGGGCTCAACGACGTGACCGTCGGGGCCCTCGCCAGGGGGGCGGGCGACGAGCGCTTCGCCTATGATTCGTACCGGCGCTTCATCACCATGTATTCCAACGTCGTGCTGGGCCTCGAGCACCACCACTTCGAGGAGATCCTCGACGAGTACAAGGACCGCAAGGGCTACACGCTCGACACGGACATGACGGCGCAGGACTGGCAGGCCATCCTGCCGCGCTACAAGAGCCTCGTCGAGAAGGAGCTCGGCAAGCCCTTCCCCCAGGACCCACAGGAGCAGCTCTGGGGCGCCATCGGGGCCGTGTTCGGCTCCTGGATGAACAACCGCGCCATCAAGTACCGCGAACTGCACGGCATTCCGGCGAGCTGGGGTACGGCGGTGAACGTGCAGGCCATGGTGTTCGGCAACATGGGCGAGACGTCCGCCACGGGCGTCGCCTTCACGCGCAATCCCTCGACCGGCGAGAAGGAGCTCTACGGCGAGTTCCTCATCAATGCCCAGGGCGAGGACGTGGTGGCGGGCATCCGCACCCCGCAGGATATCACCGAAAAGGCCCGCATCGCGTCCGGCTCCACCAAGCCTTCGATGGAGCAGGCGATGGCCGAGGCTTACAACGAGCTGGTGCGCATCTATGGCATCCTCGAGAAGCACTACCGTGACATGCAGGACATGGAATTCACGGTGGAAAAGGGCAAGCTCTGGATGCTTCAGACCCGCAACGGCAAGCGCACGGCGAAAGCCGCGCTCCGCATCGCCGTGGAGCTCGCCTCCGAGGGTCTGATCACGCAAGAGGAAGCCATCACCCGCGTGGAGCCGGCCGCCCTCGACCAGCTGCTTCATCCCACCATCGACCCCAAGGCCGAGCGCAAGATCCTGGCCACCGGCCTGCCGGCCTCGCCGGGGGCTGCCTCAGGCGCGGTCGTATTCAACTCGGACGACGCCGAGGCGGCCAAGAAGGCCGGCCTCAAGGTCATCCTCGTGCGCATCGAGACGTCTCCTGAGGACATCCACGGCATGCATGCGGCGGAGGGCATCCTCACCACCCGCGGCGGCATGACCTCGCACGCCGCGGTGGTCGCCCGCGGCATGGGCAAGCCCTGCGTGTCCGGCGCCGGCTCGATCCGCGTCGACTACGCGGCGCAGACCCTCACCGTCGCCGGTCAGGTTCTGAAGAAGGGCGACGTGCTGACCATCGATGGCTCCAACGGCCAAGTGCTGCTCGGGCAGGTCAAGATGCTGGAGCCCGAACTGTCGGGTGAGTTCGCCACCCTCATGGGCTGGGCCGACAAGGTGCGCCGCATGAAGGTGCGTGCCAACGCGGAAACGCCGCTCGACGCCAAGACCGCCCGCACCTTCGGGGCGGAGGGCATCGGCCTGTGCCGCACGGAGCACATGTTCTTCGAGGGCGACCGCATCGTGGCGGTGCGCGAGATGATCCTGTCGGACGACGAGGCCGGTCGCCGGGCGGCGCTCGCCAAGCTGCTGCCGATGCAGCGCAAGGACTTCGCCGAGCTGTTCTCGATCATGAGCGGCCTGCCGGTCACGATCCGCCTGCTCGATCCGCCGCTGCACGAGTTCCTGCCGCATTCGGAAGCCGAGATGGACGAGGTGGCGAAGGCCATGAACGCCTCGGTGGACAAGCTCAGGCACCGCGCCCGCGAGCTGCACGAGTTCAACCCGATGCTCGGCTTCCGCGGCTGCCGTCTGGCGGTGGCGTACCCTGAGATCGCCGAGATGCAGGCACGCGCCATCTTCGAGGCGGCGGTGGACGCCGGCAAGCAGACGGGCCAGCCGGTCGTGCCGGAGGTCATGGTGCCGCTCGTCATGACGAAGGCGGAGCTCGACCTCGTGAAGGAGCGCATCGTCGCCATGGCGGAGGCGGTGGCGAAGGAAAGTGGCGTCGCGGTCGAGTATCAGGTCGGCACGATGATCGAGCTGCCGCGCGCAGCGCTGCGCGCCGGCGAGATCGCGGAATCGGCCGAGTTCTTCTCGTTCGGCACCAACGACCTCACCCAGACGACCCTCGGCATCTCGCGCGACGACGCGGCTTCGTTCCTGGGCCCGTACACGCAGAAGGGACTGCTGCCGGCGGATCCTTTCGTCACGATCGATCAGGAAGGGGTGGGCGAGCTGGTGAAGCTCGCGGCCGAACGCGGCAGGACAACCCGCAAGGGCATCAAGCTCGGAATTTGCGGCGAGCACGGCGGCGATCCGGCGTCGATCCATTTCTGCCAGTCGGTCGGTCTCGACTATGTGTCCTGCTCGCCCTACCGCGTGCCGATCGCGCGCCTCGCGGCCGCGCAGGCGGCCCTCGGCAACAAGGCGGCGAGCCAGGCCTAGATGGTCTTGTCTCGGACGCGCCTTCTCTATGTCGGGGTGGTGCTGGCATCCGGCATCGCCATCGGGCTCCTGATGCTGCAGCGGCCCGCCTGGCAGCAGGCCGCCGTTCCGCCGGCGGCCTGGCCCTTCGCCGTATCGTTGATCCTGGATCTCATCATCGGCCAACTCTCCGCCCAGGGCAAAGCCGAACCGCTCACCATGGGGGATCGATTCGTGGCGGTGATCGGCGCTGGCTTGATCGTGACCGCGATGGTAGCCTTGGGATAACGATCGCGGACAGGGGCAGGGGGCACGGATGGCGCGGCACGAGGGTTCATGCCATTGCGGCGCGGTCGCGTACGTGGTCGAGACGGATCTGCAACAGATCCTCGAATGCAATTGCTCCCATTGCAGCCGGAAAGGCTATCTCCTGACCTTCGTGCCCCGGGAGGCGATGACGCTCCTTCGCGGAGAGGACGGCCTGTCCACCTACACCTTCAACACCCACAGGATCCGGCATCGCTTCTGCGCGGAATGCGGCTGCGCCCCCTTCGGCGAGGGGCAGAAGCCGACCGGAGAGGCCACGGTGGCGATCAATGTCCGCTGCCTCGAGGGCGTGACCCTGTCCGAACTCGACACCATTCCGGTCGACGGGCGGAGCTTCTGAGTTCGGGCCGCCCAGTTCCGAGCCGTGCCTGCCTCAAGGGCAATTGAATCGAAATGAAATATTGTTTAAATTGCTCCTTCTCGCAGGGGCGAAAAGCTCTATTTGATCAGAACAGAAGGGGCGGTGTCGACTGAAGGATCGCCGCTCCCCGTCCGAAAGCTCAGGATGCCGGAGAGTTTGAGCGTTACGAAGGATGACGTCATTCGTGACTTGCGCGGCGCCCATTCCGCAGCCAAGGATTGCGGGGAGTCCGACGTTGCAGCGTCGGAGTTTCTGCCTATCCTCCAGCAGGGACCCGGCTTCTTCTGCTTCCTGCGTCACCCGGACGACATCATTACTCTGACCAACAACGCCTTCCGTCAGCTTGTCGGAGGGCGGGACATTGCCGATTGCCCCCTCGACGCAACACCGCTGATCCGCTGGCCCGGCTTCAAGGAGCGTCTCGACCAAGCCCGCGCCGGCCTGACGCTTCCGGACCCCCTTCGGGTCGCGATCTTCTCGCAAACGGATGCCGGGAGCATCGCGGAGGAGCGGTTCGTCGAGTTCTCCTTCCAGCCTGTCTGGGGCGGGGGCAGGGTGCTTCTGGGAGTGGCCGTGCAGGGCCATGACGTGACCGGTCATGTCCGGCAAGAGCGGGAGCTGAGCGCGAGCAATGCGCGGTCGGAGGCGGTTCTCGACGTGCTCGGCGACGGCTTCGTCGTGTTCGACGAGGAGTTCCGAGTCGTGAAGCTCAACCCCGCGGCGCTCAAATATGACGGGCGTCAGGCGGAGGAGATCATCGGCAAGATTCAATGGGAGGCATGGCCTACCTCGGCGGGCTCCGCTTTGGAAATGGCCTATCGTCGGTGCCTCGCAGAACAGGTGCAGATCTCGTTTGAGCGCCGCTATCTCGGCTTCGGCAAGGACCGGTGGCTGGAACTGCGCGTCTGCCCGGTTCCCGGCGGCATCGTCAGCTTCTATCGAGATATTACTGAACGGAAGGCGTCAGAGGAGGCGCTGCGCGCCAGCGAGGAGCGGTTCAGGGCTCTCGTCGAGGCGGTTCCGCATCAGGTCTGGGAGGCGGGACCGGGCGGATCGGTGGAGTGGTCGAACGGGCGCTTCCCCGAATATCTCGGTATCACGCTCGACGACCTGGCGAACGGCGCCTGGGAGCGTATCGTCCATCCGGAGGATTTTCCGGTTGTCGCCCGGGCGTGGCGGCGCGCCCTTAAGGACGGCACGGTCTTCGAAGGCGAGATAAGGCTGAAGCGGGCCCGCGACGAGACCTACCGGTGGTTCCTGTCGAAAGCCGTCCCCGTGCGGGACACCGACGGGGGTGTCATCCGGTGGATCGGTACGAACACTGATATTCATGATCAGAAGACCGCCGCCGAGGAACTCGTTCATCTGAACGCCAGACTGGAAAAGCGGGTCGAGGAGAGCACGCGGGACCGTGATCGCCTTTGGCATCTGTCGACCGACCTGATGCTTGTCGCCGACTTCAACGGAACGATCGTGACGGCCAATCCGGCCTGGGGCCGCATGCTCGACTGGAAGAACGGCGATCTCCTTCAGGCGCCCCTGCTCGACTTCATCCATCCCGAGGACCAGAGCGAAGCACAGTTGGCCGTCGGGCGGCTCGCGCATGCCCTGACGACCTGCAGCGTCCAGAACAGACTGCGCCATCGGGACGGCTCTTACCGTTGGATTGCCTGGACGGCAGTGTCGGACGAGCATTTCATCCACGCGGTCGGGCGCGATATCACGGCCGAGGAGGAGGCCGCCCAGGCGCTGAGACAGGCCGAGGAGGCGCTTCGGCAGTCGCAAAAGATGGAGGCGGTCGGCCAGCTGACCGGCGGCATCGCCCACGACTTCAACAATCTTCTGACCGGCGTGATCGGCAGCCTCGATCTCATCCGAACCCGCATCGCCCAGGGACGCGCCGGCGATATCGAACGCTATGTCGATGCCGCCATGTCTTCGGCAAACCGGGCGGCCGCGCTCACGCACCGCCTTCTCGCCTTCTCCAGACGACAGCCCCTCGATCCGAAGCCCGTCGATGCGAACGCTCTCGTCGCCTCGATGGAGGAGCTGTTCCGGCGCACGGTCCGCGAGACGATCCAGGTCGAGCTGCGGTCTTGCCGGGATCTCTGGCTCACCCTCTGCGATCCCAACCAGCTGGAAAGTGCTCTGCTCAATCTGGTCATCAACGCCCGCGACGCCATGCCGGACGGAGGGTCCATCGCCATCGGGACGGACAATGTGGAGCTCGACGACGCCTACGCGGCCACCCAGCAGGACGTCAAACCCGGCCCCTATGTCGCCTTGTCGGTCTCCGACACCGGGTCCGGCATGTCCGACGATGTGCTCGCGAGGGTCTTCGAACCCTTTTTCACCACGAAACCGATCGGGCAGGGTACCGGTCTCGGCCTTTCCATGGTCTACGGCTTCGTCAGGCAGTCCGGCGGCCATGTCAGGATCTCCTCGGCCATCGGCCGGGGCACCACCGTCACGATCCTGCTGCCGAGATATCTCGGCGATACGGAACCCCAGGACCCCTCGGCCACGGCGGTCACGGGCGCGCGCGCAAAGGCTCACGAAACCGTGCTCGTGGTCGAGGACGAGACCGTCGTGCGCGGGCTCATCGTGGAGATGCTCAAGGAGCAGGGGTACCGCGTTCTGGAGGCCGAAGACGGGCCGAAGGGACTCGTGGTTCTGCAAACCGGCCAGCCGATCGATCTCCTTCTGACCGATGTGGGGCTGCCCGGCTTGAACGGGCGGCAGCTTGCTGACGCGTTCCGCGCGGAGCGGCCGGATCTGAACGTTCTCTTCATGACGGGCTATGTGGAGAGCAGCATTCTCTCGGCGGGCTTCCTGGGACCGGGGATGGAAGTCATCGCCAAGCCCTTCACCCTTGAGGCTCTCGCAGCCAGGATCGAGGCGATCATTCACGGTCCCTAGCATCGAGCATGACGGTCGCCGGCGATGTGCCGAAAAACTTTGGTCGGGATGGCCAGGCTTGTCCCGGCCATCCCGACCATTTGAAGCGCCTCGCTTTGGGCAATCGAGATCACCGGGACAAGCCCGGTGATGACGTGGGTGGGGATTAGCTATCGGGATCAAGCCGTCGCGGCTTCCGACCGGCGCATTCCGACGAACTGGAACTCCGCGTACATCAGCACCACGAGGGCCTGGGCGATCACGAACGCATAGCCCGCGCTGGTCGGCGCCACCCAGCCGCTGAGAAGGAGGAGCGCGCTGTCGACGACCCAGAGGGCATTCCCCAGGATCACCGCCCAGGCGATGGACCTATGGATTTCCTCGCGCAGGCCGAGCCAGCCGATGAAGGCAGCATAAGGCAGGAGAACCAAGCCCACGATGCGCAGGAGAAGCTCCGGCAGGCCGAAGACGCCGCTCAGGGCACCGGCACCGATGAGCATCATCAGGCCGAAGGCCCCGCTGGTGGTGGCGTCGGCCACGAGAGCCTGGCGAAGAAGCGGGGAAGATTGAATTGTCATCATGGCTGTCTCCTTGCGGTGGGCCGGTTGAAAACCTCAACCTGATCGCAAGGATCTCGGAAGCGCTGAGCACAGTCGATTACCTCCGAGGTCATGGAAGATCGGCTTGTCTCACGCTAGGGTCTCTCTCATGAGAACAGCGAGCACTCAACCCGTGAACACCGACCGACATGTGGGCGATTACCTGCGCGAATGGCGTCAGCGGCGACGCCTGAGCCAGATGGACCTCGCCCTCGAAGCGGAGATCTCCACCCGCCATCTGAGCTTCCTCGAGACCGGCCGCTCTCAACCGAGCCGCGAGATGGTGCTGCTGCTTGCGGAGAAGCTCGATATGCCCCTTCGCGAGCGCAACATCATGCTAGTGTCGGCAGGCTTCGCGCCGGTCTATTCGCAGCGCTCCCTCGACGACCCTGCGCTCGTCAGCATGCGTCAGGCGGTGGATCTCGTGCTCAGGGGGCATGATCCCTATCCGGCGCTCGCCGTGGACCGGCACTGGTCGCTCGTGTCCGCCAACGAGGCTCTCGTGTCGGTGATCGGCGACGTCGATCCGGCGCTGATGAAGCCTCCTGTCAACGTGCTGCGCCTGAGCATCCATCCCGCAGGCCTTGCCCGTCGGATCGTGAATTTCACCGAGTGGCGCAACCATCTGGTTCATCGACTGCATCGTCAGGTCGATGCGACCGGCGACGTCGTTCTCGCCGCTCTGATCGAGGAACTGCAGTCCTATCCGACGCCGGACGCGGCGGGACGCGGCCCCAGGTCGAGCCACGATTACGCCGGCATCGTCGTGCCGCTCCAGCTCGTGACCGGGGAGGGCCCGCTGACCCTGTTCAGCACCACCACGATCTTCGGCACCCCGGTGGACGTCACCCTGTCGGAATTGGCCATCGAGGCGTTCTTTCCGGCCGATCCCGAGACCGGTTCCGCGCTGAGGCGTCTCGCCGAGAAGCGTCAGGCTGCCGCAGCGTCACCGGGATAACCGGAGCCTCGCCTTAACCACCCATCAACCTTAACCCGCGATAACTTTACGACATCGGAGCCCTCCTGCTGGATGCTCCGGATTGTTCACGAGTTTTTGCAGGGTGTTGCGCGTGCGTCTTCCGTATCGTCGATCTCGGGTGAAATGGATCTGCGCCACCACGGCTCCCTGGGCGCTGGCCACCGGATTGCTGATCTCGTTTACCGCATCGGCCAGCAACGATCTCCATTCCGGCGTGAGCTTCACGCCGCGCAGCGCTACCGCCCGCCTCGTCGACACCGCGCTCATCCCGCCCACCGGCGCCTCGATCGCCGACGGAAAGCTCGGAATCGAGCGCGATGTTCTCCGCACCCTTCCGCGCTATGACCTCCCGGACGAGGCCGCCGATTCCGCGCCTCTCAAGGCCGACAGGAAAGCCGATGCGGGTCCCGATGCCCTCGTGGACCGCTCCCTGAAGGGCAATCCCCTGGTGGCGCCGCACGCCACCCTGTCCCGTCGCGCGAGACAATTGCGCACGACCCTCGATCAGATGGGCAGCACCCGGCTGCTCTACAGCCGCGACGAGCGGCTTCTGCCGCCGACCGTCCTCATGGAAGGCCAACTCGAGGCTCCGGAGACGGAGCAGGCCTTCGAGCCCTGGGAGGCGCCCGAATACACCACGACGCGTCAAGCCACGTCCGTCCAGTCCCCGGCCGCGGCGGCCGCGGGCTCGACCGGGGCTGCAGCGAGCCCGACCACCCCCATGGTCAAGCGCGCGACCGCCCTGTCGTCGACGACGCCGGCCCCGGTCGAAGCAACGCCCATCGAGATCGCAGCCGCCCCCGTGTCCCTGCAATCCCCACGTCTCGACCGCGGCGGCTATGGGGACCTGTCCATCCTGCCCAAGGGCGACGATCCGGATCGTCCCCGCTATGCCGACCTGATCGATCCGGACAACACGAGCAAGGAGCAGCGCTGCCTCGCCGAGGCCGTCTATTTCGAGGCCCGCAGCGAGCCCGTCGAAGGGCAGGCGGCCGTGGCCCAGGTGGTTCTCAACCGTGTGAAGAGCGGACTTTACCCGTCCAGCATCTGCGGCGTGGTCTATCAGAACCGGCATCGTCATCTCGCCTGCCAGTTCACCTTCGCCTGCGAGGGCAAGGCCCTGCGCATCCGCGACACCGAGTCCTGGGAGCGCGCCAAGAGCGTCGCGAGCGCCGTGCTCGAGGGCAAGACCTACCTGGCCGATGTGGGCGCGGCGACCCATTACCACGCCGACTATGTCCGGCCCTACTGGGCCCGCCGCCTGAAGAAAATGGACGTGATCGGGCGGCACATCTTCTATAAGCTCAAGCCCGGTCAGACCTGAGAAAAACCTTGCTCGTGCGCTTCGGCACTTCACCGAGTGTAACAAAGTCCTATCAAGACTCAGGCGCGGCATTGAAGGCGGGGAAGTCGTGGCAAGCATTCGAAATTCCGTTCCGGGTACCGGCTATGGCAATGCCTATGTCGATGCCCTGGTCTGGGGAGGAACGGCCTGGAACACCGCGAGCGGGTCCATCAAGATCTGGTTCGGCCAAAGCGGCGATTTCGCGGCGGCGAGCGCCGTCCACGGCCCCAGCGACATCCTGACGAGCGGTCTTTCGACCCGGAATTGGACAAAGGCCGAGAAGGCGGTCTTCGACTATGCGATCCAGGTTTATGAAAGCGTCTGCGGGTTGAAATTCGAACTCGCCGGCTCCGCCGCGGAGGCCAACGTCGTCTGGTGGAAGATGCCGCTGGACGGCAGCACGCTCGGATTGCACGAGGTGCCCGACAAGAACCAGATCTGGGGATATTTCGACCCGACGATGCCCTCATGGAACTGGATGAATTTCGGCGGTGACGGCCTCAACACCGTCCTGCACGAGTTCGGCCACGGCATGGGCCTGGCTCATCCGCATGACGGCGGAACGGGCGCGGATGCTACGACCTTTCCGGGCGTGACGGATTCCGGCACCCTCGGGCCGAACGGCCTGAACCAGGGTATCTGGACGGTCATGTCCTACAATCCCGGTTGGGGGCAGGCCGGGTACGACCTGTCCTACGGCAATCAGGCCGGGCTCGGCGCCTTCGACATCGCGGCCTTGCAGGCGCTCTACGGAAAGAACATGGAAACCGGCCAGGGGAGCAACGTCTACGCGCTGCCGACCCTGAATACGACTGTCGACGAGCAGGGGTGGTACTGTCTCTGGGACGCCGGCGGACTGGACACGATCACCGCCGCCCGAGCACTCGATGGTGTCGTCATCGATCTTCGCGCCGCGACCCTGGAGCCGGGAGATTCCCATGCGGGCGGCTTCATCTCCCGAGAGAAGGGCGTTGCCGGCGGCTATACGATCGCCAACGGCGTAACGATCGAGAATGCCACCGGCGGACGCTTCGCCGACAGGCTTCAGGGCAATTCGGCCGGAAACGTGCTGCGCGGCGCCGACGGCGCCGACACCCTCGCCGGCGGAAGCGGCGACGACATCCTTTTTGGCGGCGCGGGCAGCGACAGGCTCTCGGGCGGCGCGGGTTACGACGTCTTCGTGTTCGACACCAGAACCAGCCGGGACAAGAACGTCGACCGGATCGACGACTTCAACCCGGCCTACGATTCGATCAGGCTCGAGAACAAGATCTACACCGCACTGGGCTCCGGCAGCGCATCCAAGCCGGCGGCCTTCAAGGCAGACATGTTCATTCGGGCCAAGAAGGCGCAGGATCTCGAGGATCGGGTCATCTACGACGCGAAGTCCGGCGCGCTCTCCTACGATGCCGATGGCTCGGGTGCCGGCGCCCCGATGAAATTTGCCACTCTTGGGAAAAATCTGAAGCTCAACCACCACGACTTCTTTGTAGTCTAGGGGATTGCGGAGCAAATCGGAGCCGGATTTCTGCAGGTATCCATCACAAAGCCTCATACCAAAGCCTACAAACTTTCAATGTTGCCGGCGGACGACTTGGGCTAGTCTGCGCACCCCTGCCTTCCCTCAAAGGGCCGTGAGCATGTCCGCTTCCCCCGCTCGAACCCGCGTCTCGCCGGAAGTCATCGTCGTCGCCGGCTGCCTGATCGCCCTGATCACCTTCGGCCCGCGCGCGTCCTCCGGCCTGTTCCAACTGCCCATGATCACGGAATACGGTTGGGGACGAGACACCTTCGGCTTCGCCATTGCGATCCAGAACCTGCTCTGGGGACTGGGCCAGCCCTTCGCCGGCGCCGTGGCGGACCGGTTCGGAGCCTTCCGGGTGCTCTGCGCTGGCGCGCTCCTCTACGCGCTCGGCCTCGTCGCCATGGCCTATGCCTCCACGCCGGGCATGCTGCATCTCGGGGCCGGCGTCCTCATCGGCTTCGGCCTGTCCGGCTGCTCGTTCAATCTGGTGCTTGGCGCCTTCGGCAAGCTTCTGCCGGAGCAATGGCGGCCGATGGCCTTTGGCGCGGGAACGGCGGCCGGCTCATTCGGCCAGTTCCTGTTCCCGCCGATCGGGAACGTGCTGATCGACTCGCTGGGCTGGCATCAGGCCCTGCTTGTCTTCGCCGCGAGCGTGCTTCTCGTCATGCCGCTCGCCGTCGCGCTCGCCACGCGTCCGACCGGCGACGCGGCTCCGTCCGGAGCGGCGGCCGTTCCGAACCAGTCGATCAAGCAGGCGCTGACGGAAGCGTTCCGACATCGCTCCTACGTGCTCCTGGTGCTCGGCTTCTTCACGTGCGGCTTCCAACTCGCCTTCATCACGGTGCACCTGCCGGCCTATCTCAAGGATGCGGGCCTCTCGGCGGCCGTCGGCGGATGGACGCTCGCGGTCATCGGCTTGGCCAATGCGGTCGGCTCCCTCGGATCGGGCTGGCTGTCCACCCGCATGTCGAAGCGCTGGCTGCTCGCCTGGATCTATCTCGGCCGCTCGGTGGCGATTGCGGCCTTCATCCTGGTCCCGGCCTCCCCCTTGACGTCGATCCTGTTCGGCATCTCCATCGGCCTGCTCTGGCTCTCCACTGTGCCACCCACGTCCTCCCTCGTGATGCTGATGTTCGGCACCCGCTACATGGCCATGCTCTACGGCTTCGCGTTCTTCTCGCATCAGGTCGGCGGCTTCCTCGGGGTCTGGCTCGGCGGGCTTCTCTACGAGATCAACGGCAATTACAGTGCCGTCTGGTGGCTGTCGGTCCTGCTCGGCCTCGCCTCCGCGCTGATCAACCTGCCGATCAAGGAACAACCTGTTGAGCGCGGGCCCGCCCTGCAGCCGGCGGAATAAGCCGGCCTCTGCTGCGAAGGGCTAAAGCCTTTCCCCTTGCCCTGATCCTCGGTCGCGCCAAAAGATGGTCGTGGGAGGATTCGGCATGAGCACGTTCAGGGCCGTCGTCATCGACAAGAATGAATCAGGTCAGAATATCGGGATCCGCACGTTCGACGAGACGGATCTCATGGACGGCGACGTGACCGTACGCGTCTCGCACTCGACTCTGAACTACAAGGACGGTCTTGCGATCACCGGCAAGGCCCCGGTGGTACGCCGCTTTCCCATGATTCCCGGCGTCGATCTCGCGGGTGTCGTCGAGGCTTCCTCGAATCCCGAATTCAAGTCCGGCGACGCGGTCGTCCTCAACGGCTGGGGCCTGGGCGAGACCCATCTCGGAGCGTATGCGGAGAAGGTGCGGGTGAAGGGCGACTGGCTGATCCCGCTGCCGCAGGGTCTGTCGGCGGAGCAGGCTATGGCGGTGGGGACCGCAGGCTACACGGCGATGCTGTGCCTGATGGCCCTGGAGCGACATGGACTGCGTCCCGATCAGGGGCCCGCCATCGTCACGGGCGCCGTCGGAGGCGTCGGCTCGGTCGCCGTGGCGCTTCTCGCCAACGCGGGTTGGCATGTGATCGCCTCGACCGGCCGACCGAAGGAAGCTGATTACCTGAAAGGTCTCGGCGCGGCCGAGATCCTCGACCGGAGCGAGCTCGCGGGTTCCGGCCGGCCTCTCGCCAAGGAGCGCTGGGCGGCCGGAATCGACACGGTCGGGTCCACGACGCTCGCCAACCTCCTGTCGATGACGAAGTATGGCGGCGCGATCGCCGCCTGCGGCCTTGCGGGCGGAATGGATCTGCCGGCGACCGTCGCGCCTTTCATCCTGCGCAACGTGGCGCTCCTGGGGGTCGATTCGGTGATGGCTCCGAAAGCCCTGCGCATGGAGGCCTGGAACCGGATCGCCCGGGAACTCGACCACGACAAACTCGCCGCCATGACCACGGTGATCCCGCTCGATCAGGTGTTGGAGGCCGGCCGTGAGATCGTCGAGGGCCGGATCAAGGGCCGGGTGGTGGTGCAAATCGCTTAAGCGACGGGAGCGGGCGCCGAAGCCTTCCTCCCGGCGCCCTCGATCCATTTCTTCTGCTTGGCGATCTCGGCAGCCATGAAATCCATGAAGGCGCGCACGCGCGCCGATTGGCGCAGGTCCGGGTGGGTCAGGAGCCACAGGCCCGCGGCGAAATCCGGATTGATGTCGGAGAGCCGGACGAGATCGGGGTTCGAATCCGCGATGAAACAGGGCAGGGGGCCGATGCCGGTTCCGGCCTGGACGGACTCGGCGAGGCCAAGAACCGTGTTGACCTTGTAGACGATGTTTTCCGGCGCCACGTGCTCGCGCACGAAGCGGGCGGCCTTCAGGGCGGCCAGATTGTCGCCCAGAGCCACCCAATGCCGGTTGAACAGGTCGGTCAGGCTGACGTCGTCGGGACCGCGAACGTCGGGGAAATCCTCCACCCGTCCGTAGACCGCCCAGGCGATTGTCGCCACGCGCCGCCCAACGAGGGTCTCCGGCGGATCGTCGGTGGCGCGAATCGCCACGTCCGCGTCGCGCTTCGACAGGTTCAGGGCCTGATTGGCGAGCACCACGTCGAGCCGCATCTCGGGGCAGGCTGTGATAAAACGGGCGAAGATTGGGGTCAGGAGATGGACGAGCAGCGTGTCGTTGGTCGTGACCCGCAATTCTCCTGTAGGCGCCACGGCCTGTCCGGCGAGCTTGCGCGTGAAGGCGGTGACGTTCTCGTCCATCTGCTCGGCAAGCGCCGACATCTCCTCCCCGGCAGGCGTGAGGACATAGCCGGTCCGGTGACGCTCGAAGAGCTTGACCCCGAGATTGTCTTCCATCTGGCCGAGCCTACGGAAAACTGTCGAATGGTTGACCCCGAGTCGCTCCGCGGCGCCGGCCAGGCCATTGGCCTCGGCGATGATCTTCACGAGCCTGAAATCGTCCCAGTCGAGATGCTGCTGTTTGGTCATCGGTTTTGCATTCGCGCAAGAGAGACCCTGCAAATCTAACACTGGTTTTGCAGTTGGGAAAGATTATCCTCCACGACGTTCAACAACAGCAGGCGATGCAACTCCGGCCCGATGGAATCCGCGACCGGACGCCGACCGCTCTGCGCCTCGTTTCAACCGATCGGAGTTCACATGACCAAGGTTCTGGTTCTGTATTATTCGTCCTGGGGTCACATCGAGCAGATGGCCTATGCGGCCGCCGAAGGCGCCCGCGAGACCGGCGCCGAGGTCGTGGTGAAGCGCGTCCCGGAGCTTGTTCCTGCCGAGGTGGCTCAGGCTGCTCATTACAAGACCGATCAGAAGGCTCCCATCGCGACCGTCGAGGAACTGCCGGACTACGATGCCATCATCATCGGCACGCCGACCCGCTACGGCACCATGACGGCGCAGATGAAGAACTTCCTCGATCAGACCGGCGGCCTGTGGGCCCAGGGCAAGCTGATCGGCAAAGTCGGCTCGGTCTTCACCTCCACGGCGACCCAGCACGGCGGCCAGGAGGCCACCATCCTCACCACGCTGCCGGTGCTCCTGCACCACGGCATGGTGGTGGTCGGACTGCCCTATTCGTTCCAGGGCCAGATGGGCGTCGACCAGATCCGCGGCGGCTCGCCCTACGGCGCCTCCACGATCGCGGCCGGCGACGGCTCGCGCCAGCCGAGCGAGATCGACCTCGACGGCGCCCGCTTCCAGGGCCGCCACGTGGCCCAGATCGCCGCGAAGCTCGCCGCGAAGTAACCGACCCTCCCACGTCATCACCGGCCTCGTGCCGGTGATGACGGGTCACGGTTCGATGGGTCTTTCCGAACGCCTCACCGCTCCGCAGCGGCGCGCCTCAGGCGGTCGTTGATGGCCTCGCCCAGGCCGGTCTCCGGAACGGGACTGACCGCGATCGTCCCGGCACCCGACGCGTCGAGTTGCCGGAGATGGGAAAACAGATGAGCGGCGGCCTCCACGAGGTCGCCGCTTTTGCTGAGGTTCAGCGCCGATGGGGCCGCCTCGATGCCCCGCGGCGCGTCAGGGCCGAACAGCAGCGCGGCCTCGCCCGGCAGAAGGCTTTTCGCGTTCAGCCGCACCTGCGCCCGCGGCGCGTAGTGGGATGCCAGCATGCCGGGCGCGAGCGGGCTGGAGCCTGCCTCCGGCGCGCCTTCGAGCCGTCTGCCGATCAGCGCCTCAATGGCCTCTCGCGGCACGCCACCCGGCCGGAGCAGACGAGGCACGCCGCCCACGCATGATACGATGGTCGATTCGACGCCGACCTGGGACGTACCGCCGTCGAGCACCGCGTCGATGCGTCCGTCGAGGTCGCCCAGGACATGGTCGGCATCGGTCGGGCTCACGCGGCCCGAGCGGTTCGCCGAGGGCGCGGCGACCGGCCGTCCCGTCCGTTCCAGAAGAGCATGGGCGAGCGGATGAGCCGGAACGCGCAGGCCGACGCTGTCGAGACCGGCGCGAGCGAGATCCGAGACGGTGCAGGTCGGCGCCACGGGCACCACCAGGGTCAGGGGACCGGGCCAGAAGGCCTCCGCGAGGCGCGTCGCCGTGGCGTCGAACATCCCCTGGCTTCGGGCAGCTTCGAAGCTGGCCAGATGGGAGATCAGGGGATTGAAGCTCGGCCGCTCCTTGGCCGCGTAGATGCCCGCGACCGCCTCCGCGTCCGTCGCATCGGCTCCCAGGCCGTAGACCGTCTCCGTCGGGAAGGCCACGAGTCCGCCGCGGCGCAGGAGGGCGGCTGCCTCCGCCAGACCCGCCGCATCGGCGGTCAGACGCATCGTTTGGCGCATTGACCCGTGATCGTTCACGTCTAAACTATCCTTCCCCGAAGAGGCCTGTGCCTTGCGGGATTTGCCCTTGTCGGGCGGGTTTAATGGCGCGAGAACTCGCGTCAACATGAAAAGCCCACGTATCGAGAGGAAACGTTGATGACCTACCGCGCGCCTGTTCCGGACATCGTCTTCATCATGCGGCACGTGGCGGGCCTCGACCGGGCCGTGGCCGACGGCCTCTACGGCGATCTCTCGGCCGATCTGGCCGAGACCATCCTGGACGAGGCGGGCCGCTTCGCCAACGATGTGATCGCGCCGCTCAACCGCGAGGGCGACCGGGTCGGCGCGACTTTCAAGGACGGCCAGGTGACCACCGCGCCGGGCTGGAGGCAGGCCTACCGGGCCTGGACGGAAGCCGGATGGAATGCGCTACCAGGTCCGGTGGAATATGGCGGGCAGGGTCTGCCGACTCTGCTCAACTCGGCCTGCGTCGAGATGTGGAACGCCGCCTCCATGGCCTTCGGCATCGGGCCTGTGCTCACCATGGGGGCCATCGAGGCGCTCGCGTCCCATGCCACCGACGACCTGAAGAGCCGCTATCTCGAGAAACTGGTCTCCGGGGAGTGGACCGCGACCATGAACCTGACCGAGCCGCAGGCGGGATCGGACCTCGCGGCCCTGCGCTCCCGCGCGGAGCCCGCGGGCGACGGCAGCTATCGCATCACGGGCCAGAAGATCTTCATCACCTACGGCGAGCACGACCTCACCGACAACATCGTCCACCTCGTTCTCGCGCGGCTGCCCGACGCGCCGGCCGGGACGCGCGGCATCTCGCTCTTCCTGGTGCCGAAATTTCTGCCCGACGGCACGCGCAACGACGTGCGCTGCCATTCCATCGAGCACAAGCTCGGCATCCATGCCTCGCCCACCTGCACGATGATCTTCGGCGACCATGGCGGCGCCGTCGGGTGGCTCGTCGGCGAGGAGAATCGCGGCCTGGCCTGCATGTTCACGATGATGAACAACGCCCGCCTGGCGGTCGGCCTGCAGGGTGTGGCGATCGCCGAGCGCGCCTATCAGCAGGCCCTGTCCTATGCCAACGAGCGCAGGCAGGGACGGGCAATCGGGGCCGCTGAGAGCATGAGCCCGATCGCCGTGCACCCGGACGTGCAGCGCAACCTGCTGACCATGAAGGCGCTGACCGCCGCCGCGCGGGCCATCTGCTACATGACCGCGGAGGCGATCGACCGCGCCCATCTCGAACAGGATCCCGCACGGCGGAAGAAGGCCAACGAGCGCGCCTCCCTGCTCACCCCGGTGGCCAAGGCCTTCTCGACCGATATCGGCGCCGAGGTGGCGTCGCTCGGCGTCCAGGTCCATGGCGGCATGGGCTTCATCGAGGAGACGGGGGCGGCCCAGCACTTCCGCGACGCGCGCATCGCGCCGATCTACGAGGGCACCAACGGCATCCAGGCCATCGATCTCGTCACGCGCAAGCTGCCGCTGTCCGGCGGCGAGACCGTGCGGGCGCAGATCGCCTCCATGCGGGCCACCGTGGCGCGGCTTCTGAAGGAGTCGACGCCCGCCTTCGGGGCGACCGCGCCGCGCCTGCGCGACGCCGTCGAGAGCCTCGACCGGGCCACGGGCTATCTCCTCAAGACCGTCTCCTCCAACGCCCAGGGCGAGGCGCTGGCCGGCGCGACCCCCTACCTGCGCCTCTTCGCGCTGGCCCAGGGCGGCGCGGGCCTGGCCGAATTGGCGCTCGCCGCCCAGGCGCAGGCGGCGGCGGGCGACGGGGATCCGGCCCATGCGGGCCGCATCGCGCTCTGCCGCTTCTTCGCCGAGAACATCGCCGTCGGGGCGAAAGGACTGGAGGACACGGTCATGGGCGGGGCGGGCTTCATGCAGGATGCAACCCTGGCGCTGGCGAGCTGAGATCATGAGCCTGCAAGGAAAGACCCTCTTCATCACCGGCGCCTCGCGGGGCATCGGTCTTGCCATCGGCCTTCGCGCCGCCCGGGATGGGGCGAACGTGGTCATCGCGGCCAAGACTGCCGAGCCGCACCCGAAGCTTCCCGGCACCATCTACACGGCCGCCGAGGAGATCGAGGCGGCGGGCGGCAGGGCGCTGCCGCTCGTTGTCGACGTGCGCGACGAGGACGCCGTGAAGGGCGCCATCGACACCACGGTCGCGACCTTCGGCGGCCTCGACATCGTGGTCAACAACGCCAGCGCCATCAGCCTCACGCCGACGCCGCAGACCGACATGAAGCGCTTCGATCTGATGCATCAGATCAACACGCGCGGCACCTACATGGTGTCGAAATACGCCATTCCGCATCTGGAAAAAGCCGAGAATCCCCATATCCTGATGCTGTCGCCGCCCCTCGACATGAGCGAGAAGTGGTTCGCGCCGCATCTCGCCTACAGCATCGCCAAATACGGCATGAGCCTTTGCGTGCTGGGACTGGCGGGCGAGCTGCGGGGCAGGGGAATCGCCGTGAACGCGCTCTGGCCGCGCACGACCATCGCGACGAGCGCGGTCAAGAACCTTCTCGGCGGCGACGCGCTCGTTCAGGCGAGCCGCACCCCGGAGATTCTCGCGGATGCCGCCCATGCGGTCTTCCAGAAACCCGCGAAGAGCTTCTCGGGCCATTTCCTCATCGACGACGTGTTCCTGTCAGGCGAGGGCGTGACCGATTTCGAGAAGTACCGGGTCGATCCGACTCAACCGCTCGCCCCGGACTTCTTCGTGCCCGACGACACGCCGCCCCTGTCATCGTTGGGTTAGGGAAATCCGCTTCACTCCGCCCAGGAGTGCCACCCTCGACGTCATGGCCGGGCTTGCCCCGGCCATCCCGATGGTGTGAAGCGCCGCGCCTTACGGATCGGGATCACCGGCACAAGGCCGGTGATGACATGGTGGATGGATCGTGGGCGACCAGGAATGACAGGGAGTTCACGTGAGAGTACAAAGCCTGCGTCGAGCTGACATGACTGGGATGCCACAAAGGCAAGTTCCAGAAGGGCAAGTACGCGTATGATCGTGATTCACAGGCCGGCGCAGATGAAGGGCCCGATGGGCGAGTCCCTCGACCGCGAGGTTCTTCCGCCCGGCGATCCCATCCCTCCCGACGCCCTGTGGATCGACCTGATCGATCCGTCCAAGGAGGAGGACAGGCTCGTCGAGGCCCATCTCAGCATCGAGATCCCGACCAAGGAGGAGATGGCCGACATCGAGCCGTCCGAAATCCTCTATCACGAGAACAACGCCCGCTACATGACGGCGCGCGTCCTGTGCAGCTCGGACACCGACAACCCGAAGCTGATCGACGTGTCGTTCATCCTGACCGAGAAGGCGCTGGTCACCGTGCGCTACGGGGAGCCGCGCTCGTTCAGCATGTTCATGGCGCGCGCCGTGAAGCCCGGCGGATGCCGGCACCAGCCCGAAGCGGTGCTCGACGGCCTGCTCGAAACCATCATCGACCGCGCGGCCGAGATCCTGGGGACGGTAGGATCGCGCATCGACCGCCTCTCGCAGGCGATCTTCGAGAACGAGAAGCAGGGCACCCGTCGCGCCGCCTCCTATCGCTTCGCCCTACGATCCATCGGCCGCAAGGGCGACATCATCTCGAACGTGCGCGAGAGCATGGTGTCGGTGGAGCGCATGCTGCTGTTCCTGTCAGCCAGCATGCCGCGGCCGCAGAAGACGGCGGGCTACCAGTCGGAATGGCGCACTGCGCTTCGCGACGTGCAGTCCATCGAGGAGCACGCGACCTTTCTCTCCAGCAAGGTGCAGTTCCTGCTCGATGCGACGCTCGGCTTCGTCACCATGGAGCAGAACGACATCATCAAGATCTTCTCGGTCATGTCGGTGATCTTCCTGCCACCCACCCTGGTCTCGTCGCTCTACGGCATGAACTTCAAGATCATGCCGGAACTCGACTGGGAGTTCGGCTATCCCTGGGCGATCGGCCTGATGGTGCTCGCCGCCGTGCTGCCCTATCTGTTCTTCCGCTGGAAGCGGTGGCTTTAGGAGAGTGCCATGTGCGGGCGCTACGCGATCACGCTCCCTCCCGAGACCTATCGGGATTTCTTCGGCTATTCCGAGCAGCCGAACTTTCCTCCGCGCTACAACGTGGCTCCCACCCAGCCCGTGCCGATCGTGCTGGAGGACCGGGGCGAGCGGCATTTCATGCTGGTGCGCTGGGGCTTCCTGCCGTCCTGGGTGAAGGATCCCAAGGATTTCCCGCTCGTCATCAACGCGCGCGGCGAGACGCTGCAGACGAAGCCGACCTTCAAGGCGGCGTTGAAGCGCCGGCGCTGCATCTTCCTCGCGGATGCCTTTTATGAATGGCGGCGGGACGGGCGTGAGAAGACCCCGTTCATGATCCGCCCGCGCAGCCGCAGGCCCATGCCGCTGGCAGGCCTGTGGGAGACCTACACGAGCCCGGACGGAGCCGAGATCGACACCGCCGCGATCGTGACGACGGATGCCAACGGCACCCTGTCGGCCGTGCACGACCGCATGCCGGTGATCCTGTCGGATCAGGACATCGCCGCCTGGCTCGACGTGCGCGACGAGCGCGCCGACGTGATGGGCCTCGTACGCCCCTGTCCGGACGACTGGCTCGACCTGATGCCGGTCTCCAGCCGCGTAAACAAGGTCGAGAACGACGATCCCGGCCTGATGGAGCCGCTGACGCGGCCCGAACCGGCACCGGTCCCGGAGAGGAAGCCAAAGGCGAAGAAGCCGCTCTCCAGCGACGAGGACGAGCAGGGCAGCTTGTTCTAACGGTCTTTCCATCCACCGGCTGTCATGGCCGGGCCTGTCCCGGCCATCCCGGTCCGAAAGGCGCGGCGCTCCTCATGATCGGGATCACCGGCACGAGGCCGGTGACGACGTGGAGGGTGAATATCCAGTTCGGCTCTGACACCCTCTCACGTCATGGCCGGGCTTGTCCCGGCCATCTCGATCGGAAAAGCGCGGAGCCTCACAGGATCGGGATCACCGGCACGAGGCCGGTGATGACAGAAGGCTGAGAGCGAGCAACGGACTCACCGCCGTTTCTTCGCCACGTCGCGCCTCAGGATTCCGACCACTTCCAGATGCGGCGAATGCTTGAACTGGTCGACCGGAACCACCCGCTCGAGGCGGTAGCCCGTGCCCATCAGAATCGCGGCATCGCGCGCGAAGGTGGCGGCGTCGCAGGAGACGCTCACCACGAGCGGGACCTTCGACAGGGCGAGCTGTTTGGCCTGCGCTTCCGCGCCCGCGCGCGGCGGATCGAGCACCACGGCGTCGAAGGCGTTGAGCTCAGGCGTCAGCAGGGGCCGGCGGAAGAGATCGCGCGCCTCGGTCGTGACGCGGCGCAGACCGGGCGTCGCCCGGGCGGCCTTGTCGAGGGCCGTCATGGCGCCCTTGTCGAATTCCACCGCGTGGACGTCGGCCCTTTCAGCGAGCCGTAGCGAGAACGGCCCTGCGCCGGCAAAGAGGTCGGCCACGCGCTTGGCGCGCGCGCAGGCCTCGGTGACCAATCCGGCCAGCGTCTCCTCGCCGAGCCGCGTGGCCTGCAGGAAGGAGCCCGCGGGCGGTACGACGGCGGCGCGGCCCATCGCGATGGCGGGAGGGCGGCGCTCCACGATCACGTCGCCATGGATCGACAGGCGCGAGAGGTCGAGGCTCGCCGCGAGATCGATGAGGCGCAGGCGCTCCGGATCCTTGAGGGGACCGAAGCCGCGCACGTCCACGTCGAAGCCGGTCTGCGTCGCGGTGATCTGAACGTCGAGCGGCTTGCGCGGTCCCTTCAGATGCTGGCCGATGGCCCTGGCGATCTCGGGCGCACGATCCTTCAGGACGGGTTCCGAGATCGGGCAGAACGCGATCTCCACGATCTGGTGACTGCGCGGGGCCATGAAGCCCACATGCATGGCGCGGTCGGGAAAGCGCACATGCAGGGTGACACGCCGGCGTCCCTCGCCGTGGGCGTCGATGAGCGGCTCGACCGGCGCGTCGATGCGTGCTTGGCGTAGGGTATGGACGAGGGTCTCCTGCTTCCAGGCCTGATAGAAGCCGTGCCTCATGTGCTGCGTCGCGCAGCCGCCGCATTGGTCGAAATACGGACAGAACGGCGCCTCGCGCTCCGGCGACGGGTCATCGACGGAGACGAGGCGCGCATGCGATCCCTCGCGCTCGATGGTGACGGTCTCGCCCGGCAGCACCTTCGGCACGAAGACGGACCCGGAGGACGTCTCCGCGATGCCGTCGGCCTTGGCGCCGAGGCGCCTGATGGTAACCTGTTCAGCCAATGCGGGCTCCCAACAAGAATTCACGATTGCCGTCCCCGCCCTCGATGGGCGAGGGGACGAGTCCGATCACATCGAAGCCGAGGGACGTCACGAAGGACGAGAGGTCCTCGCACACGGCGCGGTGCACCGCCTCGTCGCGCACGATGCCCTTCTTCACGTGATCGCGGCCGGCCTCGAATTGCGGCTTCACGAGAACGGCGAGCTCCGCCCGGGGCTTCAGCAGGGCGACCGCCGGCGGCAGAACGAGTTTGAGCGAGATGAAGCTCACGTCCGAGACCAGGAGATCGGCCGCCTGCGGAATGAGTGCGCGGGTCAGCGAACGGGCATCCGTGCCCTCGAAATTCGTCACCCTGGAATTGCCCACGATGGTGGGATGCAGCTGGCCATGCCCCACATCGACCGCGTAGACATGGGCCGCGCCGCGCGTCAGCAGCACCTCCGTGAAGCCCCCCGTGGAGGCGCCGACGTCGAGGCAGATCTTGTCCCTCGGGTCGATCAGGAAGGCGTCGAGCGCCGCCGCGAGCTTGACGCCGCCGCGGGACACGTAAGGGTGCGGCTGCTCGGCGGTGATGACCGCCTCCTCGGGGACCGCGTCGGACGCCCGGCGGATGACGGCGCCGTTCACGGTCACGAGCCCGGCCGCGATGGCCTCCTGGGCCCGGGCGCGGCTCATGAAGAAGCCGCGCTCCACCAGCACCACATCGGCGCGCCTGCGGGTCATCGGAGCCTCGCGTTCATCTGGATCACGATCCTTTTATGGGCAGAAACCAGGCTCGGCCCTAGAACCTCTTACGGTCACAATTCTTCAAAGGCCAACGGAGGTCCCATGCTCAGCCGCCGACATCTTCTGACAGGTGCAACCCTGCTGGCCGCCAGCGCTGCCATTCCGCGCGCCTGGGCGCAAGCCCCCTCCGGACCGTTCAAGCTCGATCCCTTGCCCTACGCGCCCTCCAAGAACGAGCCGCATATCGACGCCCAGACCATGGAGATCCACCATGACAGGCACCACGCGGCCTACGTCAACAATCTCAACACGGCGCTCGCCCAGAACGCCGAGGCGGCCAAAATGCCGCTCCAGGACATGCTGGCGAACCTGAGCAAGGTCCCGGAATCGATCCGCACGGCCGTGCGCAACAACGGCGGCGGGCATGCCAACCACACCATGTTCTGGCAGATCATGGGCGGGTCGGGCGGCGAGCCCTCGGGTGAGCTCAAGGCCGCCATCGACCGCGACCTCGGCGGGTTCCAGAAATTCCAGGCCGATTTCAACACCGCCGGGGAGCGGCAGTTCGGCTCCGGCTGGGTCTTCGTCACGGTTGCCCGCGACGGCAAGCTCGCCCTGACCACCAGGCCGAACCAGGACACGCCCCTGATGGACGGGCAACGGGTCCTCATGGGCAACGACGTCTGGGAGCACGCCTATTACCTGAAATACCAGAACCGCCGGCCGGACTACCTCAAGGCCTGGTGGAACGTGCTCGACTGGAACAGGATCGGCCAGCGTTATGCTGCGGCGAAGTCGGGAACGCTGACGGTTTGATATCGAAGGACTCGCTGGTTCCCGCCACGTCATCACCGGCAGCCAACACCACCCTCTAGGTCATCACCGGGCTCGTCCCGGTGATCCCGATCCTTTGTGGCGCGGCGCTTATCCGTATCGGGATGGCCGGGACAAGCCCGGCCATGACGCAGAGGGTGTCAGGACGGGCGGAGGATGGCCGGGGCAAGCACGGCCATGACGTGGGAAAAATCCTAAGCGCTTGCCTTGCGGGTTTCTTCCCGGCCCAGGGCCTCGAACACCTTGGTGACGATCCCGGCGGAATCGAGCCCGGCCTTGGCGTACATGCGCTCGGGCTTGTCCTGGTCCTGGTAGATGTCGGGCAGGACCATGGCGCGCACCTTGAGGCTGCCTCGGTCGAGGGCGCCTCGGTCGGCGAGGAGCTGCAGCACGTAGGAGCCGAAGCCTCCGATGGAGCCCTCCTCGATGGTGACGAGAACCTCGTGGTCGCGGGCGAGCCGCAGGATCATCTCCTCGTCGAGCGGCTTGGCGAAGCGGGCATCCGCCACGGTGGTGGAGAGGCCGCGCGCCTCCAGCTCCTCGGCAGCCTTCAGGGCCTCGGACAGGCGGGTGCCGAGCGACAGGAGCGCGATCCGGCTGCCTTCCTTGACGATCCGGCCCTTGCCGATCGCGAGCGGGATTCCCTTTTCCGGCATGTCGACGCCCACGCCCTCGCCGCGGGGGTAGCGGAACGCGATCGGGCCGGAATCATGGGCGGCCGCGGTCGCCACCATGTGGACGAGCTCCGCCTCGTCGGCGGCCGCCATCACCACCATGTTGGGCAGGCAGCCGAGATAGGCGACGTCGAAGGAGCCCGCATGGGTCGGGCCGTCGGCGCCGACGAGGCCCGCCCGGTCCAGGGCGAAGCGCACGGGCAGGTTCTGGATCGCCACGTCGTGTACGACCTGGTCGTAGGCGCGCTGCAGGAAGGTGGAATAGATGGCGCAGAACGGCTTGTAGCCCTCGGTCGCCATGCCGGCCGCGAACGTGACCGCATGCTGCTCGGCGATGCCCACGTCGAAGGTGCGGGCCGGGAATTCCTTGCCAAACAGGTCGATCCCGGTGCCCGACGGCATGGCGGCCGTGACGGCCACGATCTTGTCGTCGGCCCTCGCTTCCCGGATCAGGCTCTCGCCGAACACCTTGGTGTAGGACGGAGCGTTCGCCTTGGCCTTGGTCTGCGCGCCGGTCACCACGTCGAAGGTGACCACCCCGTGATACTTGTCGGCGGCGGCTTCCGCGGGCGCGTAGCCCTTGCCCTTCTTGGTCACCACGTGGACCAGGATCGGCCCGGTCTCGGTGTCGCGCACGTTCTTGAGGATCGGCAGCAGGTGGTCGAGGTTGTGGCCGTCGATCGGCCCGACATAGTAGAAGCCGAGCTCCTCGAACATGGTGCCGCCGGTCCAGAAGCCGCGGGCGAATTCCTCGGCGCGCTGGGCTTTCTCGTAGATGAATTTCGGCAGCTTCTTGGCCAGCTGCTTGGCCGTCTCGCGGATCCCGCGATACGTGCCGCCGGAGACCAGGCGGGCGAGATAGGACGACATGGCGCCGGTGGGCGGGGCGATCGACATGTCGTTGTCGTTGAGAATGACGATGAGGCGCGAATGCATGGCGCCGGCGTTGTTCATGGCCTCGTAGGCCATGCCGGCCGACATGGCGCCGTCGCCGATCACGGCGATCACGTTGTTTGTCTTGCCCTCCAGGTCCCGCGCCACCGCCATGCCGAGGCCGGCCGAGATCGACGTGGAGGAATGGGCGGCCCCGAAGGGGTCGTACTCGCTCTCCTGGCGCTTGGTGAAGCCCGACAATCCCTCCGCCTGGCGCAGGGTGCGGATCCGGTCGCGGCGGCCCGTGAGGATCTTGTGCGGGTAGGCCTGATGGCCCACGTCCCAGATCACCCGGTCTCGGGGCGTGTCGAACACGTAGTGCAGCGCCACGGTCAGCTCGACCACGCCCAGGCCCGCGCCCAGATGTCCGCCCGTGACGGACACGGCGCTGATCGTCTCCGTCCGCAGCTCGTCCGCCACCTGCCGGAGCTGGTTTTCGTGCAGTCGACGCAGATCGTCCGGGGTCTTGATGGTGTCGAGGAGAGGTGTGGACAACGTTGTTCTCGCCAAGCTTGAAGCCGGGTGGCCGTCACCAGGAGATAGGTTCGGGGAGCACCCGGGTCAAACGCGAGGCCCCAACCTTCCTGCTCGGCCCGATTATTCCGCCACGTCCAGCGGAGCCGTGCCAGAGGCGGCGCCGTCGGGCCCGATGGTGATCTTCTCGATGCGGGCCTCGGCCTTCTTGAGGAGCTGCTCGCAATGCTTCTTCAGGGCCTCGCCGCGCTCGTAGATGGCGATCGAGTCCTCGAGGGGCACGTCGCCGCGCTCAAGACGGCGGACGATGTCCTCCAGCTCGGCCAGGGCCTTCTCGAAGGGGAGGGTCTTGATGGAGGCGGTGTCGGTCATGCGGGGTTCCGTCAAATCTCTGTCCTGGCCCGATCTCACGATGGAATTGCGGCATCGCTTGGTCGGCGCGCGAGGAGTCTCTGATAGACGAGACCGATCCCGATGAGAACAAGCCCCAGGCCAATAAATGACAGGGCCCGCATGACTCCCTCCAGGTTGGACAGGTCGATGATGAAGACCTTCAGCACTGCCAGCACCAGGTAGATGGCCGAGACGAGCCGCGCGGGACGGCTGTTGAAGGCGAGGCCCAGGCCGAGCAGGAGGATGCCGATGACGAGGAGCGCCAGCGAGTAGCTCCATTGCTCGCCCTGCGTGAAGCCCTGCCAAAGGGCGAGCTGGGGACCGGCGGCGATCCGCCGGATCGCCAGTCCGACATAGGTCGAGAACAGGACGAGGCTCAGGACCGCCGAGGAGAGGCTGTAGAGGGGCGGCCGGGCGCGCCGCTCCACGAGGGCCAGGCCGGCGGCCAGGATGGCCGGCAGGAGATAGGCCGGGATGAGCGCGTTGAAGATCGGCCCTCCCGGGATCTCCTCCTCGGTCAGAAGGGGATTGGCCACGAGAAGGAGCCCGCCCGCGCAGAGAACCAGGGACAGGACCCGGAAGATCAGCGAACCCCAGCGATAGACCGGGTCGGCGTGCCGGACGTCGAGGCGCGTGAGGACGAGTGCGAAGACGAGGCTTTCTGTCGCAACGAGGCCGATCTCCAGAAGGTCGGTGGTCGCGGCCAGGGGATCTCCGGCCCGGAGCGCGTGGCGGATCTCGAAGAAGACCAGGAAGGCCGCGAACGCGATCCCGAGGCTCTCCGTGAGCTGCACGGTCCAGTCGCGGCCCGTTCGCTGGAGCAGGCGGCTCGCCGCCAGGAAGGCCAGGGCCGGAACACCGTAGCCCCAGAGGAGCCAGTTGATCAGGACCGGGCCGGGGTCGCCCCCGACGATGGTCGGGTCCCAGATCAGCCGTCCCAGGATGATCACCCCGATGGCCCCCACCGCGTAGCGCAGGGCCGGAATGGCGATCCTGTCGGCGATCCAGGCCGTGCCGAGGGCCGTCAGGGCGAAGGCCACCGTGAGCATGCCCTTGTCGAGCGCGAAGGTCAGGCCGAGCGCCAGACCCGCGAGCGCCGCCGAGGCCGTGGCGCCGAGGCCGAGGCGCAGGGCAGGCGCGTCCCCGGGGTTGCGGCGGATGAGCCATTGCGATGCCAGCACGAAGGCGAGCGCCAGGCCGTCGGCGACCAGGGCGAAGGACAGGCTCGGCTCGAAGTCGGTCACACGCCAATAGGCGGCGATGAGCGCCAGGAGCGGGCCGGCGGTCGCCGCTCCCGCGTACCAGGCCGCCGTGGCGAGGCGAAGACCGGGCGATCGCGCGAGCCGGACCAGCGAGGCTCCCGCGACGGCCGCCGGAGCCAGAAGGGCGAGCCCGAGAAAGGCCTCGACCGCGTGGGGCCGAACCGCGAAGGCGTCGCCCTCCTGATAGAAGAGGCTTTCCGGCGTCCCGCCGATCTCGGCTGCGATCGGCCAGACCAGGAGGGCGCCCGCGGCGGTCAGGGCCGCCCAGGCGGCCGCCGGCGCGGCGGCCGGGACGCGGATGCCGGTCGCCAGGAGGACGAGCCCGAGCGCGGCGACGAAGACCGGGCGGCCGTCGCCGACGATGACGGATCCCGATATGGCGATGCCGGCCAGGGCGAAGGCCAGGAGGATGCCGCTCGCGGGCCGGTCGATGCGGGCCTCCTGGTCGGGAACGTGCCGATAGGGGACGACCGCCAGGAAGGCGGCCGCGAGGCCGGTCTGGATCACGAGATGCACCATGGCCGGCAGGGCATCCGTCCCGTCCAGGATAAAGATGAGGAACGTCCAGGCGAGCACCCCGATGGGGGCGGCGAGCGCCAGCCAGCGCCAGACGCGCAGGCGCGCGACCCCGTAGGCCGGCAGCACCACGAAGGCGAGGTAGATCACGAGCGCCCAGGGCTGGGGCCTGTCGGAGGACACGAGAAGAGGGCTGCCCATTGCGCCGAGGAGCCCGAGGGCCGCGAGGATCGGACCATGCAGGGTCGCGGCGATCATGGTCAGCACCGCCACGAGGCCGAGGGTCACGAAGGTCGCGCCCGGTCCGATCAGACCGTAGAGGGCATAGGCCGCATAGGCCGACGCGAAGGCCGTGCAGGTGCCGGCCGCCGTCAGAATGGCCGGAACGTTGGCGGACGGAAGGCCCGGCAGCCTGAGATCCTGCTCCCGGCGGCGCAGCCATTCGCCCGCGCCGATCAGGAGAAGCGCGAAAAGCCCGCCCAGGGCGATCCGCGTCCCGGGGCTGAGCAGGTTCTGCTCGATGGAATAGCGCACGAGGAAGATGCCGCCGAACGCCAGGGCGACGCCGCCGACCCAGACGGCCCAGCGGGCGCCGAGCTTCTCTTCGAAGTCCCGTGTCTTTGCGGCGGGCTGCGGCGCTGCGGCCGGGATCGCCGGGACCGGGGCGGTTGTCGGAACGGGTTCCGGTGACGGGTCGGGTTCAGGCTCCGGCTCCGCGGGCTGTTCGACGGTCGGTTCCGGAACCGGAGCGTGATCGGCCGACGGAGCGCCTCCGCCCGCCCGTGCCTTGATCAGGCGCAACTCGCCTTCGAGAGCCGCGATGTGCTCTTGGAGAATGATAAGCTTCCTGCGGGCCGAGAGGCCGAGGACCAGCCCGGCGATGGCGCAGGCGGGAATGCTCAGAACCAGCAGAGCGAGCAGGACCATGTCGTCCAAGGGGCAGCCTCCGAGTCATCGGTCAGAGCATCGGATCGGATGCTCCCTTTCTTGGCCGGCGCATCGTTCAGGGTGGACCCGAAGGGCCGCGTCAGCGAAAACCGGATCCACTTTTCCACGCGATGCGCGAGCACGGCGACCGACCCAGGTGGAATCGGCTATCGGCAGCTAAGCTGTAACATGAAGGGTGTGCCCTCCATAGCCTCGGCGCCTCGGCCGATGGACCGGATCGCCTCGACCATGCGGCCCCGACGCCCGAGGAGATCATCGGCCAGGGCGACAAAGCGCGGGTTCGGCGTCGCGCTGGGGGAGGCCTCGCGCAAGGCGAGCGCGATCCCGGCTTCGTCCCGCTCGGGCGCCAGCGCGCAGGCCGCAATATAGGCGGCCGCGGTGGAGCGGCTGATTCCGGCCCAGCAATGAAAGACCAGAGGGCTCTCCCGGCCCCAGGCCTGCACGAAGCCGAGAATCCGCTCGATATGCTCGGCGGCCGGCAGGACATAGCCCTCCAGGGGCTCCACGATATCGCTGACCCCGATGAAGAGATGGCGCTCGGCCGCGATGCCGGCGGGACGCTCCACGGCGGCGCCGGCCCCCATGAGGCTCACCACATGGCTCGCGCGGGTCGCCGTCACGGTCTCGGTCAGGCGGGAAAGGGGGCAGACGTGCAGGGTCGGCATGGGGTGGGTTCTCGGAGGTGGCGGGCAGCCTTACACGATTCGGATCACGGCCATGAACTTAACACCGATGTCATTCCCGTTCGGCGGCCGCCGGGTGGATACCCTCACCGTCATGGCCGGGCTTGTCCCGGCCATCCCGATACGGAAAGGTACGGTGCTTCAACCAATCGGGATCACCGGCACAAGGCCGGTGATGACGCGAGTACGAGCGTTGAAGAATGCGGAAGCTACGGCTTCACCCCGCCAGCGCCATCGTCACCTTCTCGCTGTAACGGTCCTCCGCGTCCGCCACCGGCCAGGGCTCCAGCAGGGCG
Organism: Microvirga sp. HBU67558; assembly: GCF_018069605.1. Taxonomy (NCBI): domain Bacteria; kingdom Pseudomonadati; phylum Pseudomonadota; class Alphaproteobacteria; order Hyphomicrobiales; family Methylobacteriaceae; genus Microvirga; species Microvirga sp. HBU67558. Next base: position 45,236 of record NZ_JAGPUP010000549.1, read on the forward strand.
AGCACGGACCGGGGCAGGGGCTCGGGCCGGCCGAAGAGCTTGAGCGCCTCCTCGCGGGAAAAGCCCGCGAGATGGGTCGCCTCCAGGAAGGCCGCCTGGCGGTCGGCCTGCTTGATGAAGCGCTTGAGCGCCGCGGCCGGTTGGGCGGGCAGGCCGAAATGCAGATGGATCGCCCCGAGCAGCCCGGCCTCGATGGTCTTGTAGGCGTCGCCGATCACCGCCTTGAAGGGCGAGATGATATCGCCGATCACGTATTCCGGCGCGTCGTGGAGCAGCACCGCGAGGCGCCACTCGCGCGACATGTCCGGGTTCGTGTGGCTGGCGATGGCCTCGACGAGCAGGCTGTGCTGCGCGACGGAGAAGATGTGCCCGCCCACCGTCTGTCCGTTCCAGCGGGCCACGCGGGCAAGCCCGTGGGCGATGTCGTCGAGCTCGACGTCGAGGGGCGAGGGGTCGAGCAGGTTGAGGCGGCGGCCGGAGAGCATCCGCTGCCAGACGCGGGGTTCCTTGCCCATCAGAGTGTCCCGGCGAGGTCCGCGCATTCCGCGTGGCGATAGCAGCCGGTGAGATGGTCGTTCGTCATGCCGACCGCCTGCATGAAGGCGTAGACGATGGTGGGGCCGACGAAGTTGAAGCCCTCCTTCTTCAGAGCCTTCGAGATCTTGCGCGAGACCTCGGTCTCCGTCGGCACATCGCGGCGGGTCTTCGCATTGGTCTGGACCGGCTGCCCGTCGACGAAATCCCACAGGAAGCGCGAGAAGCCGCCGCGCTCCTGGATCACCAGCCAAGCGCGGGCGCCGGCGATCGTCGCCTCGATCTTGGCGCGGTTGCGCACGATGCCGGTCTCGAGCATCAGCGCCTCGACCTGCGCCTGGTCGAACCGGGCGATCACCGCCGGATCGAAGCCCGCGAAGGCGCGGCGGAAATTCTCGCGCTTGCGCAGGATCGTGATCCAGGACAGGCCCGCCTGGAAGCCGTCGAGAATGAGCTTCTCGAACAGGGCCCGGTCGTCGCGTTCCGGCACGCCCCATTCCGTGTCGTGATAGGCGACGTAGAAGGGGTCGGTTCCGGGCCACCAGCAGCGGGTCTTGTGATCGGGATGCAGGATCAGTCCGTCGGTCATGGAACGTGTGTAGCGGGGCTGCAGGGAAACGGGAAGACGGGCAGGGGCAATTCATCCCACATGTCATCGCCGGGCTTGTGCCGGTAAAGACGGCGAGGGTGTCGTCCCCGGCCCGCTTTTCAGAACTCCTCAGGAGGAGGACAGCGGCTTGCGGTAACAGACGATCCGCTCCGTCTCCTCGAATCCCAGGGCTTCGTGCATGCCGTGCGAGGCCGTGTTGGCGAGCAGGGCATCGGAGGCGAACTCGCGGCAGCCGTGCCGCCGCGCCCAAGCCTCGACGGCGCGGCAGAGCAGGCGGGCGAGCCCCCGGTGGCGGTGTTCCGGTTCCACGTAGATGCCTTCGAGGAACGCCACGGGCGAGGTGCTGCAGCCGTTCACGTAGTCATGGCGCAGGGCGGCCTCGGCAAAGCCCGCCGCCGTGCCGTCGGGCAGGCGGACGAGAAAGGCGGCGGCCTTCTTCTGCTCCCAGAGCATGGCCTGCGCGTCGGAGAGATGGTCCTGCACCGGAGCTTCCGGCCAGAGGGCGTGGCGCATGACGGCCCATTCCTCCAGGGAGTGGAGGGCGCAGGGCTCGATCCTCGGGCCGGTGCCGTCATTCACGCGGCCGGGCTCCCCGCGCGTCGACCAGCTCCGCCATTCGGTTCGAGGCATCGTCCGCGGACAGGCGCAGGCCCGCCGACACGCCGAGCCGGTCGGCCTCGGAGCGGTTCTGGCTCACCTTCCACTTGCCCTCGATCCGGGTGATCTCGATCTCGATGCCGACGATGCCCTTGAGCTGGGCGGCCACGAAGGGGGCGGGGGCATCGCCGACGCTCCAGGGCTCCGGCCGCGGCGCTTCCTGCAGGTCGGTCATGGCGCCGATCTGCCGCCGCAGCCAGTCCGGATCGTCCCTGATGATGAGCCGGCCGCGGGCCTGCACGATGGCGTAGTTCCAGGTCGGCACCACCTTGCCGTGCTCGCGCTTGGCCGCATACCAGGACGGCGTGATGTAGGTCTCGGGGCCCTGAAAGATCACGAGGGCCTCCTGGTCGGGGTCGAAGGTCCGCCACTGGGGATTGGCGCGGGACAGATGAGCCTTGAGGGTTCCTCGCGCAGAGGCCGAGGCGTCCAGCACGAAGGGAATGGGATTGGCTTCGAGCCCCTCGCTGCCGAACGTCACCAGAAGGCCGAGAGGATGGGCCTTGATGAGAGCGTGTTGAACCGCGAGATCGTCCTCGCGGAAATGCGGCGGCTGGTACATGGCATTCCCGATGGAGCAGGCCGGGAATGTTAGCGATTCAGGCCGGACAGGACCAATCAAAAATCCCGATGCTCTCCATCACGCCGGACGATGGGCGTCAGCCGAGCGTGCGGAGCGCCCGCAGCTTGTCGGCGAGCTCGGTCCAGCGGTAGGGCTTGCTGATGAACGACACGCCCGCGCCAAGGCCGTCGGAGGGCAGGGCCGACATCGGATACCCCGAGGCGAGCAGGATCTTGAGATCGGGCCGCATCTCGCGGGCCCGTCGCGACAGCTCGACCCCGTTCATCCCGTTGGGCATGATCACGTCGCTGAACAGGACGTCGATGGACGGGTCATCCTCGAGCACCTTGAGCGCCTCGTTGGCGTCGGTCGCCGTCACCACGTCGTAGCCGAGGCTGTCGAAGATGTCGCTCGCGACCTCCAGGACGGCCGGCTCGTCCTCGACGATCAGCACGGTCCCGGCGCTGTCCCGGGCCGGACGCTCCGTCTCGTCCTCCTCATCGGGCACCTCGTCGCCGCTTTCCTGGGCCGGCAGCAGCATGGTGACCTTGGTGCCCTGGCCGGGGGTGCTGTCGATCTTGATCGCGCCGCCCGACTGCGTCACGAAGCCATAGACCTGGCTCAGTCCCAGGCCCGTGCCCTTGCCGATCTCCTTGGTGGTGAAGAAGGGCTCGAACACGCGCTCGACGATGTCCGGCGTCATGCCTGTTCCGGTGTCCTGCACGGCGATCGAGACGTACTGGCCCGGCGGCAGGTTCGACGCTGCCGCTTCCTGCTCGCCGAGGGTGGCGTTTCCCGTCATGATCTTGATGGAGCCGCCCTTCGGCATCGCGTCGCGCGCGTTGACGATGAGGTTGAGCAGCGCGGACTCGAATTGAGGCGCGTCGACCGAGACCCATCGGGTCCGCTGAGGCAGCGAGAGCTGCAGCCGGATCATCTCGCCGCAGGCTCGCCGCAGAACCGACTCGAAGCCCTCGATGAGCGTGTTCGGATTGTGCGCATCGGGCTGCAAGGGCTGGCGGCGGGAGAAGGCGAGCAATTGCTGGGTGAGCTTGGCGCCACGTTCGGCCGCGCGCTGCGCACTCTCGATCAGCTTGACGTCGCGCGGATCGCGCGCGTTGCGCGTCAGGAGATCGAGGTTGTTGACGATGATCGTCAGAAGGTTGTTGAAGTCATGCGCGACGCCGCCCGTGAGCTGGCCGACGGCCTCCATCTTCTGGGCCTGGAAAAGGGCCAGCTGCGTCGCTTCGAGCGCCTCCTGCGTCGCTCGGCGTTCCGTGATGTCGCGGGTGATCTTGGCATAGCCGATCAGCTCGCCCCGGTCGTTCCGGATTGGATCGATGACGACGTTGGCCCAGAACCGGGTGCCGTCCTTGCGCACCCGCCAGCCTTCCGCTTCGAACTTGCCCTCGCGGGCGGCGGTTTCCAAAGCGCGGCGCGGCAGCTCGGTCGCCCGGTCCTCGTCCGTGTAGAAGCGCGAGAAATGCTCGCCGATGATCTCGCTCTCCGCATAGCCCTTGATGCGCTGGGCGCCTGGATTCCAGTTCGTCACGCGGCCCTGGGGGTCGAGCATGTAGATGGCATAGTCGGTCACGCCCTGGACCAGCAGGCGGAAGCGCTCCTCGCTCTCCTTCAGGGCCTCCTGGGCCAGCTTTCTCTCGGTGAGGTCGCGGGTGATCTTGGCGTAGCCGATCAGCTCCCCGTGCGGGCTGCGGATCGGGTCGATGACCACATGCGCCCAGAACCGGGTGCCGTCCTTGCGCACCCGCCAGCCTTCCGCCTCGAACTTGCCCTCGCGGGCGGCGGTTTCCAAAGCGCGGCGCGGCAGCTCGGTCGCCCTGTCCTCGTCCGTGTAGAAGCGCGAGAAATGCTCGCCGATGATCTCGCTTTCCACATAGCCTTTGAAACGCTGGGCGCCTGGATTCCAGCTGATCACGACACCGGTCGGGTCGAGCATGTAGATGGCGTAATCCGTGACGGCGTCGACGAGGAGTTGAAAGCGACCCTCCGACGACGTCCTATGACCAGGCACTGCATTCATCCAGAAAATTCCCCGACAGGACCGTCCGCGTTTCTTTGGCGCATGATCAGGCCCAGTGGTCTATAACCCCGATGGGTCCCGGTGGTTCCTCGAAACCGGCTAGAACTTAAGGCGCAGGGCCGGCTTCGCCCGGGAAGGGAAAGCGGATCCAGGCCGGTTTCTCGAGCTGCACCGGGATGCCGCCGGCCCGGATGGTTTCGCCCGCTTGCAGCGCGTCGGCCGCCCGGTCGAGGCGGATCATCAGAAGGCCGCGGCCCTCGGCGCCGGTCCCGGTTCGGCCCAGGGCTTTCTCCCCGGCCGTGACCTCAACGCCCACATCCGCCGCGAAGCCGCCTTCGTAGAGGGCCGGCACGATCCTGGTCCGGGCCGTGCCCCGGTGCTGCATGCGCGAGACGACCTCCTGGCCCACATAGCAGCCCTTGTCGAAATCCACCCCCTGGAGCTGGTCCATCAGGGCCTCGTGCGGGAAGGCATCGCCGAACAGGAAGTCGCGGCCGCCCTCGGGGACGCCGAGCGCGATGCGGTGCGCGTGATACGCCTCCGCCGCATCCCGGCCGAACTCCGCCGCATCCTGGGCCGCCACGATGGCGCGCCAGCCGAGATCCGGCAGGCGCGGGTCGTCGACCACGAGGCCGGCCTCCTCGTCCGGCTTCGGAGCGTCCCAGCCCGCCACGACGGCCAGCGAATCGGACAGGTCCTCGATCGCCACCTTCGCCCGCAGCTTGTAGAAGCCGAGCCGCTTGGCGAGATCCGGGGCGTGGACCTTCAGCACGTCGAGGTAATAGGCGCCGCCGATCTCCTGCGGGGCCTGGAACACGAGAAAATCGAACAGGATCTTGCCCTGGGGCGTCAGCAGGGCGCCGAGGCGGGCGATGTGCGCCGACACACGGTCCAGATCGCACGTGATGAGGTTGTCGAGAAAACTCTTGGCGTCCTCGCCCGAAACCCTTACCACGCCCCGGTCGGCCAGATGGACTGACGGCATGTGCCCGCTCTCCTTGCTCTTCCAGGCGTGACATATGCCCGTTCCGCAGCGGCCTCAAGGGATGAGATTGCCATGCCCCAGACCTTCGACCTGATCCTCAAAGGCGGCATCGTCGTGAACCACGACGGACGCGTGGAGCGCGACATCGGCGTGCGCGACGGGCGGATCGCCGCCATCGGCGACCTGTCGCAGGCCTCCGCGGCCAGGGAGATCGAATGCCGGGGCCTGCACATCCTGCCCGGCGTGATTGACAGCCAGGTGCATTTCCGCGAGCCCGGCCTCGACCACAAGGAGGATCTCGAATCCGGCTCCCGCGCCGCCGTCATGGGCGGCGTCACGGCGGTGTTCGAGATGCCCAACACGGATCCGCAGACCACGACCCCGGAGGCGCTCGCCGACAAGGTGCGGCGCGGCCATCACCGCATGCATTGCGACTTCGCCTTCTGGGTCGGCGGCACGCACGAGAACGCCGCCGACGTGCCGGAACTCGAGCGCCTGCCGGGCGCCGCCGGCATCAAGGTGTTCATGGGCTCGTCCACCGGGTCGCTTCTCGTCGAGGACGACGAGGGCATCGCCAGCATCCTGCGGCGCACCCGCCGCCGCGCCGCGTTCCATTCCGAGGACGAGGCGATGCTGCGCGAGCGCAAGGGGCTTCGCGTGGAGGGCGACCCGCGCTCGCATCCGGTCTGGCGCTCGGCCGAGGTGGCGCTCGCCTGCACGCGGCGCCTCGTGCGCATCTCGCGCGAGACGGGCGCGCGCATCCACGTGCTGCATATCACGACGGCCGAGGAGATGGCGCTTCTCAAGGACCACAAGGACCTTGTGACCGCGGAGGTCACGCCCCATCACCTGACGCTCGTCGGGCCGGAGGATTACGAGCGCCTCGGCACCTACATCCAGATGAACCCTCCCGTGCGCGACGACTTGCATCGCGCGGCGCTCTGGCAGGGCCTCGACGAGGGCGTCGCGGACGTTCTCGGCTCCGACCACGCGCCGCATACGCGCGAGGAGAAGGACAAGACCTATCCCAACACGCCGTCCGGCATGACCGGCGTGCAGACCCTCGTGCCGATCATGCTCGACCACGTGAATGCCAGCAGGCTCACGCTCGAGCGCTTCGTCGATCTCACCAGCGCCGGACCCAAGCGCCTCTTCGGCATCGCCAACAAGGGCCGCATCGCGGTGGGCTACGATGCCGATTTCACGATCGTCGATCTCAAGCGCACCGAGACGATCACCAACGCCTGGATCGCCTCCAAGTGCGGCTGGACGCCCTATGACGGCAAGAAGGTGACGGGCTGGCCCGTCGGCACGGTCGTGCGCGGCAATGTGGTGATGTGGGACGGCTCGCTCGAGACGCCCTCGCAGGGCGAGGTGGTGCGGTTCGAGGAGACGATGGGTTCGTGATGCGTCGGGGATGACACTCTTGCCGTTCAAGCCGTCGGCTGCCGGCTCCGAACCAGATCGGAGTGAGCTTTTTGACTTCCCGCCAACCCGCTGTTCTTCCTGACACCCTCCACGTCCTGGCCCCCTCCGCACAGCATGGCCGTCTCCGGACTTGATCAGGGGATCAGTCCCGGCCATCCCGGCCAGGAGAGCGCGGCGCTTCACAGTAGCGGGATCACCGGCACAAGGCCGGTGATGACGTGCAGGGTGATCGTCCGATGTGCGCTACACGCTCTGCGTAGCATCACCGGGACAAGCCCGGCCATGACGGGAAAGGTTTCACTCAGACTGAACCACGCCGGATCTCCTTCCGCAGGATGGGATCAGCAGCACGGCGTTCGATGAGCCGATGTCTCTCGGGTGGGATTCTTGAGGGGCCGCGCCCTCAATGCTTCAGCGCACCCACCATGGAGAATGCGCCACTGCGGATCTTGTCGACGAGCGTCGATGCATATTCCGCAACGGCATCTTCGCCATAGGTGGCGACGAGTTCGGTAAAGGCCGCGAAGAGGGCGGCCTGCGCCATGCAGTCGCCGTCGAGCCCGTCGAGCTCGGCCTCGGCGAAGGCCTCGGTCACATAGCTCAGGGCCGCCTGCTTGAGGGCGCTGAGTTCGGGCAGCTCGGTGAGAGGGACGTCGTTGTCGTTCATGATCCAGGCCCCTTCGAGGGGCGGCGCGCGAGTTCGGTTGAGTCGTTTCTAGACGTCGCGCCGGCCCGCCGCCAGCATCACCTTGCAAGGAGGTTAACGCGAGGGGGGCATTTCCGAAAAATGTGGATAAGAGGCATCCCTGCAACACCCGTTCCGCGTCCTCTGGATCCTTCGTTGTCATCACCGGGCTCGTCCCGGTGATCCCGACCGGAAGGTCGCAGAGCCAAGAACAATCCGGATGGCCGGGATACGCCCGGCCATGACACGGGGTGTCGCTACGAGAGACGTGCGGCGCCTTGCTCTCACCCGCCGTAGCGGCCGGTGATGTTGCGGGCGAGCTGTTCGCCCTCGCTCAGGAACCGAACGGACGCCTCCTGGGCCGACGGCGTGCAGACCCGGTAGGTGAGGGCATAGGCCTGGTAGCCCTTGTTGTAGGCCCCGGCCAGGCGTTCGCGGCGGCCAGGCGTGGTCCCTTCCGCCTCGAGCAGAACCTGCATGCGCCGGTTCCATTCCGAACCATCGGGGGCGCTGCAGAGGGGGCGCAGCATGGCAAGGGAGCCCATGATCTCGGCGAGCCGCAGCAATTCCTTCTCGTAGGGGGCGGCCGGTGGCTCGACCGTCGGGGCGGGCTCCGCCTGCTGCTGCGGCGCCGATTGCTGAGTGGCGGCCGGCCTCTGCGATTGCTGCGGCTGGGGACGCCGCTGCTGCTGCGGCTGGGGCTGCGGGCGGAACTGGGGCTGGGATTGCGGCACGGGCCGGTACTGCGGCGGCGGAACGGGCTGGCCCGGCTGCGGCCGCGGCGGCAGGCCGAACAGCCGCTCGAAGAAGCCCTGGGCCGTGGCCGGCTGAGGCACTGCGAGCCACAGGGCCGGAACGACGAGGAGCAGGCCCGCGCGTCTCATGGCGTTGAATCCTGGCGGGCGAGCCGGAAGGCCTGTTCCAGTATTCCGGTGAGCCCTGCCGTCATCGGCAGATCGGCGATGTCCCGTTCCGTGACCCAACGGATTTCCTTTGCTTCCGGACCTGTCTGAGGTTCGCCCGAAACCCAGCGGGCGGCGTGGGCGGCGATGACGACGTGATGCTTTATATGGCCTTTCTCGTCCCTTTCAATGAATTCCACCGGGGCGATCAGACCGATAAGCTTGGCCTCAACCCCGACCTCCTCGCGAAGTTCCCGAAGCGCCGCCTCGCCCAGGGTCTCCCCGGTGTCGACCATGCCGCCGGGCAGGGAGAACAATCCCTCGCTCGGGGGCTTGCCCCGGGCGGCGAGCAGGATGCGCCCGTCCCGGATCACCGCCACGGAGGCGGCGAGGATCGGGCGGGACGGGTAGAGGCGGTCTGAGGTCATGGGGAGGAGATCCGGGCCGAGGAATCGTCCGCCGCCACATAGCGGGCCCGCGGCCGGATGAGGGCCGCCTGGCTGCGCTGCTCGATGGCGTGGGCGAGCCACCCGGCCGTGCGTCCGATGGCGAAGACCGTAAACGCAGCCCCGACCGGCAGTCCATAGGCGCGCTCCATCATGACGAGGGCCATATCGACGCTGGGAGTGCTCCCGCCGGCCGCGATGGCCCTGAGGGTCGTGGCGTCCGAGGCGAGCAGCGGCACGTTCTCCAGGAGAGCCTTCGCGCGGGGATCGCCGTCCGGATAGAGGCGATGCCCGAAGGCCGGCCGAGGTGTCGTCCCGGGATTGTCGAGGAAGGCCCTGACCCGTTCCGTCATTCCCCCGTGATACGGGCCGCTCAGGGTGACGAGACCGGCGATGACCGCGTGGCGCAGGGACGCGCCCGTGGAGGCCGCGACCCGGACCGCGAAGGCCGACGAGCTGAGCTCGTGGTCGGCGCACAGCACGAGGGCGCGCCGGATCGTGTCGGCGGCCTGTGGAGAAGCCCCCCAGGCCCGGGCCAGGTGCGCGTGCAGGGGTTCGGCGCCCGGATCGCCACCGGCGGCAGCCGCCACGAGGCGCAGGATCGCCGCGACCTCCGTGGCCCGGGTCTCCCTGAGGGCCGGCTCGGCCAGAAGGCGAACGGCCTGCGCCACGAAGGCGTGGAGGCCGATGACCGGGCCGCCCAGGGGCATTGGGATTTGGGACGTATGGTGAAAGGCATCGTCATCCAGCGCGCCGATCAGGAGGCGCGCAATGTCCTCGAGGGTGGCGGTCCGGGAGAGCGCGACGGCGTCCTGTCCCCGATAGAACAGGCGTCCGTCGGTGATCTGCGTGATGCCCGTCTCCAGAACCGGCAGCCCCCAGTCGAGCGCGGTCGCTGCCGCGACGGCGGGGCGGCGGAAGCGGACCTTGCGCTCGGCCAGCGTTTCCACGTCCTCGACGGAGTAGAGGCGCTGCCGCGGATCATGCGGCGACGCGAAGGAGCGGATCAGGCCCCGGCTCACATAGGCATAGAGGCTCGCCCGGCTGATGCCGAGGCGGGACGAGGCCTCGCCGGCGGATGCGAGATCGAGGGAGCGGGTATCCATATGTTGATATGTTGATTCAAGATTGACCCAAGAGCAAGACCGGCGCGAAGTTCTCCTGCAGCAAGGAGAAAGAGCATGAGTATCGGACTTGACGACGTGGTGGCGGCCGAGACCGTTCTCAGCCATGTGGATGGCAAGGCGGGCCGTCTGATCATAGGCGGGTACGATCTGGAGGAACTGGCCGGTCGCGTGTCCTTCGAGGATGTGGTCGCCATGCTCTGGACCGGCCTGGTGCCGGACATCGCCGCCGATCCCCGGGCGCTGCTCGGCCGGGCGCGGGCACGGGCCTGGGGTCATCTGGCGCCGCTGGCTCCCCGGCTGGCCGGTCTCACGCCCATCGAGGGCATGCGGCTGCTCCTGTCGGGCCTGCCCGACGCGGAGGAGGGCCATCCAGCCCTGGCGGTCGGTGCGGCGGGCGTCGCGGCGGCCATGGCCGTGCGGGGTGCGCAGGGCCTTGCGCCGGTGGAGCCGGATGCGTCCGCCCCTCATGCGGCCGACATCCTGCGCATGATGCGCGACGCGCCAGGAGCGCCCGACGAGGCGCAGGCCCTCGACACCTATCTCGTGACGGTGATCGACCACGGGCTCAACGCCTCGACCTTCACGGCCCGGGTGGTGGCCTCGACGCAGGCCGGCATTCTGTCCGCCGTCGTGGCCGGGCTGTGCGCCCTCAAGGGGCCCCTGCATGGCGGGGCACCCGGTCCGGTGCTCGACATGCTCGACGCCATCGGGTCGCTCGAGAACGCGGATGCTTGGCTCGACGATGCCATGGCCCGAGGCGAGCGTCTCATGGGCTTCGGCCACCGGATCTACCGGGTGCGCGACCCGCGGGCGGATGTGCTCAAAGGCGCCGTCGGTCGGCTGAAGGGCCGGCACAACCGCATCGCCTTCGCGGAGGCCGTGGAGGCCGCGGCCCTCAGAGCCCTTGAGCGCCGCAAGCCCGGACGCCGACTCGACACCAACGTGGAGTTCTACACCGCCGTCCTGCTCGACGCCCTCGGGGTCCCGCGCGAAGGGTTCACGCCGCTCTTCGCCGCCGGGCGTACGGCCGGCTGGGTGGCGCACGCCATCGAGCAGAGCCGCACCGGCCGCATCATCCGGCCGCAGTCGCGCTATGTCGGGACCTGGCCCGCCCAGGCGGCGTGAACGGGGCCTACTCCGTAGGCTCTTCCGGGCGCTGCGCCAGGCACGGGTCGAGGACGATGAAGTCGGCATTGGGCCGGCCGTAGCCGCCCGCGACCGTCACCACGTCACCGACCTTCATGTCGTTGGTCTGATACGTGACGCAGAGCACCTTCGGATCGGTCCCGCTGCCGCACAGGCCCAGATAGGCAAGCGTGCCGTCGAAATGCACGAGGGCGAGCGGGCCCGTCACGCTGAAGTCGACCCGGGTCGCGCCTGTCTCCCGATCCTTGGTCAGCTCCCGGACCTCGTGGCATTGCGCGCGGTAGGAGGGCTGCATGTCGGGATCGGCGAAGGGGTTCTTCTCTGGCGCCTCCTGGGCCTGTGCCGGCTGCATCGCGCCGAAGAGCAGCACGGCCATGACGGCCTGCATCGGGCTTCGTGCTGGATGCCGCAGGTGCATGGATCTCCCGTCCAGCGCATCGTGCGAAAAAGTGGATCCGGTTGCCCGCATGAACGATGCGCTCTTCAATGAGGTTGGAGCATCGGACCCAAAAGTGGGTCCACTTTTGGGTCCGATGCTCTAGACGTGCTGGCCGCCGTTGATGTGGAGCTCCGCGCCGTTCACGTAGGAGCTCGCCTCCGTGCAGAGGAAATAGATCGCCTTGGCCACCTCGTCGGGCGTTCCCAGGCGCCGCATCGGCAGCTGCTCGACGATCTTCTCCGTCCCGGGCGAAAGAATCGCGGTGTCGATCTCGCCGGGCGAGATGGCGTTGACGCGCACGCCCAGGGGGCCGAAATCGGCCGCCATCTCGCGGGTCAGCGCCGCGAGCGCCGCCTTGGACGTGGCGTAGGCCGCGCCCGCGAACGGATGCACCCGGGAGCCCGCGATGGAGGTCACGTTGACCACCGAGCCCTTGGCCTTGGTGAGTTCGTCCTGCAGGCCGCGGGCCAGCATGATCGAGGCGAAGAAATTGACCTGGAAGACCCGCAGCCAATCCTCGTAGCGGGTGTCGAGGGTGCCGAGCCGGGATCCGCCTCCGCCCTTGGGGGAAATGCCGGCGTTGTTGACCAGCGCATGCAGGCACCCGCCTTCGGCGGCGAGCCGCTCCTTGACCTCCGCGATGGCCCGGCGGGTGTCCTGGGCGTCGGCCAGGTCGACCTGGAGGTGGTCCTCCGGCCCCATCTCCCACGGGCAGTTTTCCGGAAAGCCGTGCCGCGAGCAGGTGATGACCCGCCACCCGGCCGCGGAGAAGCGCTTGACGGTGGCATGCCCGATGCCGCGGCTGGCGCCGGTGAGCAGCATGATGCGGCGGGAATTGCTGGGGGAGGACATCTGGGTTTCTCGCGTGGGAGGGCCTGGACCCTTATCCCGGTTCAGGATCGGGGTCCATGCCGCTCGATGAGATCAGGGATACAGGCGCACCTTGCGCCACCCGTCGCCGTCGCGGGTGAAGACGACCCGGTCGTGGAGCCGGAACGGCTTGTCCTGCCAGAACTCGATCGACACCGGCGCGATGCGGAAGCCTGTCCAGTGGGGCGGGCGGGGCACCTCGCCGATGGCGTATTTGGCCGTGTTGAGCGCCACCGCCTTCTCGAGGGCGAAGCGGCTCTCCAGCGGGCGCGACTGCTGGCTCGCCCAGGCGCCGATGCGGCTGTCGCGCGGGCGGCTCTGGAAATACGCGTCGGCCTCCTCGTCGCTCACCAGGGTCACCGGGCCGCGGGCCCGCACTTGGCGGCGCAGGCTCTTCCAGTGCAAGACGAGCGCCGCCTTCCTCTGGCCCAGGAGCTCCTGACCCTTGTTCGATTCCGTGTTGGTGTAGAACACGAAGCCGTCGGCGTCGAAGCTCTTGAGGAGCACCATGCGGACATTCGGCAGCCCGGTCTCGTCGACGGTCGCCAGCGCCATGGCGTTGGGATCGTTCGGCTCCGAAGCCTCGGCTTCCGCCATCCAGGCCTTGAAGAGCGCGAAGGGCTCTTCGGATTCAGTGAAGTCACCGGTTATTAACGGGTTCAATGCTTATCTCGTTCTGTGACTTTAGGTTCTGGGGGGACCCGACGCGTGACGCGGATCAATGCGCGCCGTTATAGATCAGATGCTGTCCGGAGCGAAGCCATCAAGCTGCTGGCCGTGGGCCTGATCGCCCTGTCCACGGGCGCATGCAGCTTCTCCTTCGGTCTGTCCGCCCTGGACGACGAGGGGCCCAAATCCACCGGCGCCCTCGCGGCCAAGGCGGTCACTCCCCTGTCGGCCGATCTCGACGAGGAGGATTGGCGCCGGGCCAAGGCGGCCCTGGCGGTCGCTCTCGATCCGCAGGGGCCGGGCACGCTGGTGTCCTGGGACAACCCCGCCACCGGCATGAAGGGCAATTTCACCCCGATGGGCGCGCCCTTCGTGAAGAACGACGAGATCTGCCGCACCTTCTCGGCCCATCTGAGCGGTCCGTCCTCCGCCTCCCTGAACGGAACGGCCTGCCGGCCTTCGGGCGGCGAATGGGCGATCAAGGACGTCAAGCCGATCAAGGCCCAGGCCAAGGTCTGACCTTGGCAAGGTAAAGCTGTCAGCGGCCGAGGCGTTGCAAACGGGCAACACTTCGCCCATATGACCGTCAAACCCGTTGAGCTCCAGCGCATCGCACGGAAAAGTGGATCCGGTTTTCCGCCCCGAACGATGCGCGGGCTCAGAGGATGAGCATCGGAATGGATCCCAAAAGTGCCAGTCCACTTTTGGGTCCGATGCTCTAGGCTCCCCATCCGACGGTTCATGGATTCACGATGCGAAACCCCTACGACGTTCTAGGCGTATCCCGCTCCGCGAGCGAAGCGGAGATCAAGAAGGCGTTCCGCAAGCTCGCCAAGACCTACCATCCCGACAGCAACAAGGACGATCCCAAGGCGAAGGACAAGTTCGCCGAGGCGAACTCGGCCTACGAAATCCTCGGCGACGCCCAGAAGCGTGCCCAGTTCGACCGGGGCGAGATCGACGCGGAGGGCAAGCCGCGCTTCCAGGGCTTCGAGGGCTTCGGCGGCGGGCGCGGCGGGGCGCGGTCGGAAGATTTTTCCGGGTTCAGCGGCTTTTCCGGGTTCGGCGGCGGCTCGCGCCGGTCGAGCCGGAGCACCTTCGGGGCTGATCTCGGGGACGACGTCTTCTCCCAGTTCTTCGCCGATGCCTTCCGTTCAGGCGGCGAGGGCACCCGGCAGGGCCGCGCCCGGTCGCAAAAGGGCGAGGATGTCTCCGCCACCCTGACCGTGACCCTGGAGGAGGTCGCCCAGGAGGCCAAGAAGCGCATCCGGCTCTCCACCGGGCGCGACGTGGACGTGGTGATCCCGAAGGGCGTCAGCGACGGCCAGGTGATCCGCCTGCGCGGCCTCGGCCAGGGCGCGCCCGGCATCGATCCCGGCGATGCGCTGCTCACCATCGCGTTCGCGCCCCATGAGCGCTTCACCCCGGACGGGTCCGATCTGCGCCTGCGCCTGCCGGTCGAGATCGAGGAGGCGGTCCTCGGCGGTCCCGTGCGGGTGCCGACCCTGACCGGATCGGTGGAGATGAAGATCCCGCCCATGACGAATTCGGGCCGCACCTTCCGCCTGCGCGGCAAGGGCCTGCCCACCAAGACCGGGCACGGCGACCTGCTCGTGACGACGGAGATCAGGCTGCCCGAGGTGGTGGACGAGGACCTGATGGATTACGCCCGCAAGCGACGCTCGGAGAAGGCCAAGTAGGGGCTGACGTCACCCTGTTGCGTCATGGCCGGGCTTGTTCCGGCCATCCCGATCCCGTGAGGCTCCGGCACAAGCCCGGTGATGACGCGGTGTGGAGGCCCGAGGGACAGCACAAGCCGACCGGATCGTCTCAAGCCGCATCAAGAGGTCTTCCCCCCTGACGCCGCGTCGGCTAAAGAGGCCGTTCTTTCTTGACCTGTCCAGCGACGATCTAGGTGAATCATGGCGGAGACAAAGGCCACCGGCATCCTGGCCGGTAAGCGTGGCTTGGTGATGGGCGTGGCGAACAACCGTTCGATCGCGTGGGGCATTGCCCAGGCTGCCCACCAGCACGGAGCGGAACTCGCCTTCACCTATCAGGGCGATGCCCTGAAGAAGCGTGTCGAGCCTCTGGCGCGGGAGCTCGACGCCCATGTGGTCGGCCATTGCGACGTGACGGACGGCGCCACGATCGACGCGGTGTTCGAGGAGGTGAAGCGCCTCTGGGGCTCCATCGACTTCGTCATCCACTGCATCGCCTTCTCGGACAAGGACGAGCTCACCGGCCGCTACGTGGAGACGTCCGAGGGCAATTTCACCAAGTCGCTCCTGATCTCCTGCTATTCCTTCACGGCCATCGCCCAGCGGGCCGAGAAGCTGATGAACGACGGCGGCTCGCTCCTGACGCTCACCTATTACGGCGCCGAGAAGTGGATGCCGCACTACAACGTCATGGGCGTGGCGAAGGCCGCTCTCGAGGCGTCGGTGCGCTATCTGGCGGCCGATCTCGGTCCGAAGAACATCCGCGTCAACGCCATCTCGGCCGGTCCGATCAAGACCCTCGCGGCCTCCGGCATCGGCGACTTCCGCTACATTCTCAAGTGGAACGAGTACAACTCGCCGCTGCGCCGCACGGTCACCATCGAGGAGGTCGGCGAGACCGCCGCCTATCTCGTATCCGACATGTCGCGCGGCATGACCGGCGAGATCCTCCATGTCGACGCCGGCTACCACGTGGTCGGCATGAAGAATCCTGAAGCGCCGGACTTGTCCCTCGACAAGGACTAACCTCGGCCTGCCGCGTCACCCCAGCGTATCGGACCAAGACCAGTGACCCCGTCCCGCCCCACGATCTACTTCATTCGCCATGGCGAGACGGACTGGAATCTGGAGGGCAGGCTCCAGGGTCAGAAGGACATTCCGCTCAACGACGTCGGCCGCGTCCAGGCCGAGGAGGCGGGCCGCAAGCTGAAGGCGCTCGTGCCGCATGTCGAGGACCTCGCCTACGTGGCGAGCCCCATGACCCGCACCCGCGAGACCATGGAGATCCTGCGCGAGACGCTGGGCCTGCATCCCGAGAGCTACCGGCTCGACGAGCGCCTGGTCGAGCTGACCTTCGGCACCTGGGAGGGCATGACCTGGAAGGAGGTCCGCAAGGCCGAGCCGCAGCTCGCGGCCCTGCGCGAGCAGGACAAGTGGCATTACGCGCCGCCCGGCGGCGGCGAGAGCTACGCCATGCTGGTCGAGCGCATCCGCCCGATCCTGGACGACCTCACCCGCGACACCGTGATCGTCGCCCATGGCGGCGTCGCCCGCGCCTTCCTGTCGATCTGCTGCGGCGTCTCCTCCCGCCAGGCCGCCAGCATGGACATCTGGCAGGGCCGGGTGCTCGTCATCGAAGGCCGCCATCACCGCTGGGTGTGACGGGCAGGCGCGACAACCTTCGCGGCGCTCCTGCGTTGTCAGGATATGCAATACATCTGCGATGCTCCTGGAGCGAAGACCTGGTTCCGGATCGAGACCGAGGGCGAGGCCGCGCTCGAATCCGACGCCATGGGCCATGCGGTCGAGAAGCATTTCCGCCATGCCTGGGAGGCGGCCACCGACAGCTATCGGGCAACCTCGTCACCCTTCGTCGAGCAGAATATCGGGCTCAAAGCCCATGTCCGGCGAGTCATGCCGCTGTTCCTGACCCTCCGCGACGCCGAGGGGACGGCTCTGGCGACCGCGATGCTGCCGCCCGACGGCGAGGGGAACCGGCATTTCAGGATCATCGTCGTCGGGCCGGAGAACCGCGATCCTTATCCGGAGCACGGGGAGGCGATCCACGCATTGGGCGTGCATCTCGGCCTGACCCTCGACCGCGACCGCTGCTACCCGTATCGGTGAGTTTCCGGACACTGGATGGCGATGCGGATTGCTGAGCGCGCGACGGTTTGGTCGGCCATTCACCTCACACGTCATCACCGGCCTTGTGCCGGCGATCCCGATGATGAAGAGCGCCACGCTTCAAACGATCGGGATGGCCGGGACAAGCCCGGCCATGACGTCGGTGGGCGTCGGCTCCGAGGATGCTGGATGGCCGGCACAAGGCCGACCATGACGGCGAGAGGCTTGCCCGATCCAGGAACTGAGCAGTACCCTGCCGGTTATCCTTAAGCGCAGGCCCCGCGGGCGTGCCGCACACCCGGATCGTCATGGCCACATTCGCCGACGCCCATGCCGATGATGCGAGAACCGGCACTGCCTCCCGGGCGGCGGTTCTCGGCGCTCTCGGCGTTGTGTTCGGCGACATCGGCACCAGCCCGCTCTATGCGCTCCGCGAGGCGGCGGTCGCGGCCGACCATGGCGTCCTCTCGGCGGCCACGGTGCTGGGGGTGCTCTCGCTGATCCTGTGGTCGCTCATCGTGGTCATCTCGATCAAGTACTGCCTGTTCATTCTGCGCGCCGACAACCGCGGGGAGGGCGGGATCATCGCGCTGCTGGCGCTCCTTGGAGTCCGGCGCATCCAGCCGGGCTCCTGGCGCATGTATCTCGCGGTTCTCGGCCTTGTCGGCACAGCTCTGCTCTATGCGGACGGGACGATCACGCCGGCCATCTCCGTCCTGAGCGCCATCGAGGGCCTCGCGGTCGATTCCGACCAGTTCAAGCCCTACGTGATCCCGATCACGATGGTCATCCTGGTGACGCTGTTCTCGCTCCAGCGCATGGGCACGGGCCGGATCGGCCGGGTCTTCGGCCCGTTCATGCTGATCTGGTTTTCGATCCTGGGCCTGCTCGGCCTAGGCGGGATCGTGGCCGCGCCCGGGGTGGTCGCCGCCATCAACCCGATTCACGCGCTGGCCTTCCTGCTCAACACGGATCTGTCGGTCACGCTCGCGGTCCTTGCCGCGGTGTTCCTCACCGTCACGGGCGGGGAGGCGCTCTATGCGGATCTCGGCCATTTCGGCCCGGCCCCCATCCGCAACGCGTGGTTCTTCGTCGTCCTGCCGGCTCTCATGCTCAACTATTTCGGCCAGGGAGCCCTGCTCCTGACGAATCCGGGCACGGTCGAAAGCCCGTTCTATCACCTCGCGCCCGACTGGGCGCATTATCCGCTCGTCGTTCTCGCCACCTTCGCGACGGTCATCGCCTCGCAGGCCGTCATCACGGGAGCCTTCTCGCTGACGCAACAGGCGATCCAGCTCGGCTTCCTGCCCAGGATGCGGGTGATTCACACCTCGACCCATGAACGGGGCCATGTCTATGTGCCATTCGTGAACTGGGCGCTCGCCCTGCTGACTTTCACGGCCGTCCTGGGCTTCGGATCGTCGAGCCGCCTGGCGGGCGCCTACGGGCTGGCCGTGTCGCTCGACATGGTGATCACGACGATCCTGGCGACCTTCGTGGCCATCCATTGGGGCCATCGGCCGATCCTCGTCTACCTGCTCAACGGGACCCTGCTGCTGGTCGATCTGGTGTTCTTCGCCGCCAACACCACGAAGCTGCTGGAGGGTGGCTGGTTCCCGCTCCTCATCGCGCTCAGCGCCGCCTTCATGATGCTGACCTGGCGCAAGGGCCAGCAGCTCGTCCAGCGCGCCCGCACGCATCTGCGCATGTCCACGAAGGACTTTCAGCATCTCCTGGAGCAGCAGCCGCCGATCCGCATCCCGGGAACCGCCGTGGTCATGTCGGCGTCGCCGACCGGAATCCCCGGGACCCTCCTGCATCACCTGAAGCACAACCGGGTGCTGCACGAGACCGTGTTCCTCGTCTCGGTCGTGGTCACCGACGAGCCGACGGTCGGCGAGGAGGCGCGTGCCCACCTGGTGCCGATCTGCGAGGGGGTTCAGCGCCTCGTCCTGCGCCTCGGTTTCACGGAGAAGCCCGACGTGCCCAAGGCGCTGCGCGACGCGGCGGCCCGTCTCGACCTGCCGGGTCTGGATCCGGATACCGTGACCTATTACGTCGGCCGTCAGACGATCGTGGCCTCCAGGAAGCTTCCCGGCATGGCGTTCTGGCGCGAGGTGATCTTCGCCATGCTGAACCGCAATGCGGAGCTGACGGCGGATTACTTCTGCATCCCGGCCGCCCAGGTGGTCGAGATCGGCAGCTCCATCGAGATCTGACGACGCGGGTCAGACTCCCGCGCCCGGAGGGCGCTCCTCACCGGTCATGGGCGGAGCCGGCCGTCCGCGGCGGCTCCCGGTCCATGCCCCCGTTCCGGTCGCGCGCCGCCCGGGCCGGGTCGTGGGGCGTGCCTCGTCAGGCGCGACCGGCAGGAGCATGCGAACCCTGGTCCCCGTGCGACGCCCCGGGGTGGCCGCTTGAGCCCGCCCGAGGAATATGCTCATCTCATGAAACATCGTTACAGTGAAGGCGATCGATCATGTGCCGGTTCATAGTTGCCGCCGCAGGGCTGGCTCTGCTGACTTCTCCCGGCTCCGCCGAGACCATCGAGCGGACCGTCAAGGCCAATACCGTCTCGGCCATCGACGGATTTCTGGGGTACGAGGTCAATACCTGCTACCCGTCGGTGATCCCCGACGTGAAGGTGCGCCAGGCGCCGGCCAACGGCACCCTCCAGATCCGACCGCACGAACAGGCGCTGGGCAAGGACACGCGCTGCCCCGGCACGAAGGTCCGCGGTCTCGCCTACGTGTACACGCCGAAGAAGGGCTTTAAGGGGATGGACGAGGTCGTGCTCGACATTCCCTGGAGCTGGAACGACCTGGCGACGCAGACGCTCCTGACGAGAACGTACAGGATCCGCGTGGAGTAGCGCCGGGCCGAGCGTCGCGGAAGGGCCGCCATCCGGCCTGTGATCGACGCGCCGAGGGGGCGGCGCATCGGGCGTGACACCCGGCCGCTTTGGTTCTAAGAGGCCTAGAGCATCGGACGTGAAAAGTGGACCCACTTATCACGTCCGATGCTCAACCCCTTGAGTGGCGCACCGTTCGACGCGAAAAACCGGGTCCGCTTTTTCGCACGGTGCGTTAGAACCTCGAAGAAGCGCCATGTCCCACAATACCTTCGGCCACCTGTTCCGCGTCACCACCTTCGGCGAAAGCCACGGACCCGCCCTCGGCTGCGTGGTGGACGGTTGCCCGCCCATGATCCCGCTCGAGGCCGCCGAGATCCAGGCGGAGCTCGACCGCCGGCGCCCGGGCCAGTCGCGCTTCACCACCCAGCGCCAGGAGCCGGATCAGGTGAAGATCCTGTCCGGGGTGTTCACCGACGAGCGCACGGGCCGGCAGGTGACGACCGGAACGCCGATCGCTCTCCTGATCGAGAACGTGGACCAGCGCTCCAAGGATTATTCCGAGATCAAGGAATCCTACCGCCCCGGGCACGCGGATTTCACCTACGACGTGAAGTACGGCATCCGCGACTATCGCGGCGGCGGGCGCTCCTCGGCCCGCGAGACGGCGGCCCGCGTGGCGGCCGGCGCCATCGCCCGCAAGGTGCTTCCCGGCATCACCATTCGCGGCGCCCTCGTCCAGATGGGCCCGCATGCCATCGACCGCGGCAGCTGGGACTGGGACGAGGTGGCGCGCAACCCGTTCTTCTGCCCGGACCCCAAGGCGGCCCGGTTCTACGAAGAGTATCTCGATGGCCTGCGCAAGGACGGCTCCTCCATCGGGGCGGTCCTTGAGATCGTCGCCGAGGGGGTGCCTGCGGGCCTCGGCGCGCCGATCTACGGCAAGCTCGATTCCGATCTCGCCGCCGCCTTGATGTCGATCAACGCCGTCAAGGGCGTGGAGATCGGCGACGGCTTCGCGGCCGCAAGCCTGCGCGGCGAGGAGAACGCCGACGAGATGCGCCCCGGCAACCAGAGCGCGCCCACCTTCCTGTCGAACCATGCCGGCGGCGTGCTGGGCGGCATTTCCACCGGCCAGCCCGTGGTATGCCGCTTCGCCGTGAAGCCGACCTCGTCGATCCTCACCCCGCGCGCCAGCGTCACCCGCAGCGGCGCCGAGGCGGAGGTGCGGACCAAGGGACGGCACGATCCCTGCGTGGGCATCCGGGCCGTGCCGGTGGGCGAGGCCATGGTCGCGTGCGTGCTGGCCGACCACCTCCTGCGCCACCGCGGCCAAGTCGGGCAGGGTCCCTCCTGGCCGTTCCAGGCCTGAGGCTAGAACGTCGAAGCGTGTCATCGGGAGGTCAGGGCTGGGCCCGTCTCCGGCCATCCCGGTCCAGTGGGGGCGGCGCCTTCAGGCAATCGGGATCGCCTGCACGAGGCCCGTGATGACGTGGGTGGTTCCGACGAGACGGCGCCAAGCACTTCTGCAAGGGCCGCCTTGCAGATTTTAGTTTTACTAAAATCCTTCCATCGGCTAAGCCTCCGGCATGAGACTGGCTGACTGGTTGTCCCGCAACGGCGTGTCGCGCGTGGCCTTCGCGCGGCGGATCGGCGTCACCCCTGGCGCCGTCACCCAGCTGTGCAACTCCGAACAGGCCTGGCTCTCCCGCGATACCGCCGAACTGATTGCCCGCGAGACCCGCGGGGCGGTGACGCCCAATGATTTTCTGCCCGAATCCGCCAAGGAGGCCTGGATGCCCCATTCCGTCACCGAAGCCATCGAGGCTTTCGCCCGTGGTGAAATCGTCATCGTGACCGACGACGACGACCGCGAGAACGAGGGCGATCTCATCGTCGCCGCCTCCCTGTGCACGCCGGAGAAGATGGCCTTCATCATCCGCAACACCTGCGGGATCGTCTGCGCGCCGCTGACGGTCGCGGAAGCCCGCCGCCTGCGGCTCGATCCGATGGTGCAGGCCAACGACGCGCCGCTCGGCACTGCGTTCACGGTGACCGTGGACGTCAAGCACGGGCTGACCACCGGCATCTCGGCCGAGCAGCGCTCGAACACCGTGCGGGCGCTCGCCAACAACAACATGGGGGCGGCCGATTTCGTCCGCCCGGGCCATGTCTTTCCGCTCATCGCCAAGGACGGCGGCGTCCTCATGCGCTCCGGCCATACGGAGGCGGCGGTCGACCTGTGCAAACTCGCGAACCTGCCCCCGGTCGGCGTGATCTGCGAACTCGCCAACGACGACGGCACCGTGATGAAGGGTCCGCAGATCGACGCCTTCGCCGAGACGCACAATCTCAAGCGGATCTCGGTCGCCGACCTCATCGCCTATCGTCAGGCGCGGGAGAAGCTCGTGGAGCGGATCGCCAGTTTCCCGGTCGAGACGCAATGGGGCTCGTTCACCGGCTATGCCTATTCGACGCCCTTCGACAGCGTGCAGCACATCGCCCTCGTCCATGGCCGCATCGGCGACGGCACGAACCTCCCTGTGCGCCTGCACCGCGCCAATGCGCTCACCGATGTGTTTGAGGGCGGCAAGACGGTGAACACCGCCCTGCAGCGTTTCGTGAAGGAGGGCAGGGGCGTCCTGGTCTATCTGCGCGACGGCACCGCCGGCGTGCCGACCACGTCCTTCTCGGACAATGACGAGACGGGCTCGGAGGCGATGCGCTCCAGCCAGTGGCGCGAGATCGGCCTCGGAGCGCAGATCCTGCGGGATCTCGGGGTCGCGTCGATCCGCAACTTCGCGACGTCGAGCCGCTCCTATGTGGGCCTCTCGGGCTTCGGGATCGAACTGCTGAGCGAAGAGCCGATCGAGTGTTGATGGGAGCCTCACTGGCTTCGTGAAACCTGCCACGTCATCACCGGCCCTGTGCCGGTGATCTCGATCTGTGAAGCGCTGAGCGTGCCGTGTGGGACTTCGCTCAAGTCCCGGTCTCACGCCCCATGAGGGCGTCGAGATGGAAGGCGGTCGATTTCGCCAAGCCTTCGAGGTCGTAGCCGCCTTCGAGCACGGACACGATCCGCTGCCCACAATGGCGACTGGCGAGGTCCATCAGCTTCTGCGTCGCCCAGGCGAAATCCGATTCCATCAGGTTCAGGCTGGCGAGCGGATCGCGCCAATGGGCGTCGAAACCCGCCGAGATGATGATCAGGTCCGGGCCGAAATCGTGGATCCGGGGCAGGATTGCGGCTTCGACCGCCTCCCGGAACGCCTCGCTGCCGTCGCCCGCGTTCAAGGGCGCGTTGACGATGGTGCCGTGCTCGCCCGTCTCGGACAGGGCGCCTGTTCCGGGATACAGGGGAGCCTCGTGGGTCGAGCAATAGAGCACGCTCTGATCCGACCAGAAGATGTCCTGCGTGCCGTTCCCGTGGTGGACGTCCCAGTCGAAGATCGCCACCCGCTCGGCGCCGTGGCGCGACTGCGCATGGCGCGCCGCGATGGCTGCGTTGTTGAAGAAGCAGAAGCCCATCGTCCGGACGCGCTCGGCATGGTGTCCGGGCGGGCGCATCGCCACGAAGGCGTTGGTGGCCCGGCCCGTCATGACCTCGTCCACGGCCATCACGGCGCCGCCGGCGCCCCTGAGAGCTGCCTCGTAGGTGCCCGGCGACATGACCGTGTCCTCGTCGATCCGGACTAACCCTTCTCGGGGACTGATGTTGCGGAGCCGGACGATGTACTCTTCCGGATGCGCGAGGGCGAGGCTCTCCATCTCGGCCATGGGCGCCTGCTCGCGGACGAGCGAGGTGAACCGCTCCTTCTCGAGGGCGCGCTCGATGGCGCGGATGCGGTCCGGGCGTTCGGGATGGCCAAGCGGTGTCTGGTGATCGAGGCTGGCCGGATGGGCGATGTAGAGCGTGGACATGGGTCTTCTTGTGGTGGGACCACCGCGAGTGTCGCAGCGTCACGAGCGGCTGTCTATGTTGTTGCGATGCAACACTTTCGGATGCGGAGCCGTGCCATGGTGTGTTTCGATTCGACTTGACGACGTCACGGCCTATAAACCGGCCGGAAACGAAATCATGTCTCGCCCCAAGCGTTGACTCTGCAGAGCTTTACACGATGCGCCTTTTCCGTCTGCCCCTTCTTTTGGCAATGATCGCGGCTCTGGCCGGATGCAACTTCAAGGGTGTCCCGGATCCCCAGGTCTCGGCCCGCGATACCGAGTGGATGGCGCAGGTCCCGAAGGCCGACGACGATCCGCGCTTCGGGCGCTACATGATCGACGATCCGACCGGCGAGGCGCCTGGCACGATCGTGGTCGATACCAAGGAGCGCCAGCTCTATCTCGTCCAGCCGAACCGGAAGGCGATCCGCTACGGCGTCGCCGTCGGCGATGAGGCCTATGGCTGGACCGGCACGGCCTCCATCGCCCGCAAGGCGGAATGGCCGGACTGGAATCCGCCGGCCGAGATGAAGGCCCGCTGGCCCCACGTCCAATACACGAAGGGCGGCCCGGAGAACCCGCTCGGCGCGCGGGCGCTCTATCTCTACGAGGGCAACAAGGACACCCTCTACCGCATCCACGGCACCAACGAGCCTGAGAAGATCGGCCATGCGGTGTCGTCGGGCTGCATCCGGATGCGCAATATCGACGTGATCGATCTCTACAACCGGGTCGCGCTGAACTCGAAGGTCATCGTCCGCTGACGGAACCCGTCATGGCTGATAATGAAAAGAGCGCCCGGGAGGCGCTCTTTTTGTTTCTGATAGGGATCTCAGCCCAGCATCGCTTCCTTGCGAAGGATCGCGGGAAGCTCGGAGGTTTTCGGACGGTCCTGCTGCCGCTTGGCGGCCTGGACGGCGGCCGCGAGGGCCGGCAGGGCGACGGCCTTGAAGGCCGGGATGGAATGGGCGGCATTCTGTTCGCCGGGGCGGATCTGGCGGTCTTGGGCGTGCTGAGTCATGAATCCTCTCTCGAAAACAGGCTGTCTTCGCAACCTGCCCTTATGTTCCGGCTGCCTGTGACTGCTTTGGGGCAGACCTGTGATCATGTGCTGGCTTGGCTGCAGATGACTGGTCCAAGGTGAACGAAGCCTTAACGCTGCAACATTCCTTCACCGGACGCAGCGAACTCCCGTGGCTCCCGGAATTCCGACGCGGCTCGCGGCCGCAGCGCCAGGATCGAGACCAGGATGAGTGCGCCGATCATGCCCACATGCTCGCCGGCCGTGTGGAGCGCCGTGACGGCCCGCTCGCCGTCCAGGCGCCAGAAGGCGTGGACGATCAGGATGGTCAGGAAGGTGAAGACGCCCAGCGCCCCGGCGCCGAGCCATGTCCATCGGTTCGCGATGATGAGGGCCGATCCGGTCAGCTGAACGACGATCGTGAGGCTGTTGTAGAGCCCCGCCGGCTCCAGGCCGAACTGGCGCATCTCCGCCACCCCGCCGGAAAAGTCCAGGAGCTTGATCAGTCCGCTGGCCCAGAACGGAAAGGTGAGCAGGATCCGGGCGGCAATTTCCGCTCCCCGGCTCGAGAGCAGCGCATCGATCCAGCGTGGTGGTGTAGTTGACGCCATGGCGGCTTCCCCTTGTTGACGTTAAGTCAGGCGGGGAGCCTTCTAGGGCCAAGCTTCGCTAGAAGCTGTGCGCGCCCGCACCTCTGGCAAAGGCCTCGCCGTCCCTCAACCCCATCTCGTAGGCCCGGCGGATGCCCGCCGGATTGGTGATGTCGAACTGGCCGACGGGGACCGGTTTCGAGGGCTGGATGTAGGTGCGGCCCTTCACATTGGGGAATGCCCGGTAGAGCCGCGAGAGAACGACGAGGGTCCTGCCTCCCTGCTCCTCGACCGGCAGCAGGGGCTCGGTCGGCACATTGTCCACAAGCCCGCCGTCGAGCGCCGCCATGCCGCCGACGAGGCCCACCGGCATGAAGGGCGGCACGCTGGCGCTCGCCATCAGGGCAGCCGAGAGCTCCGCCGGCGTGGCCAGATCCTGCACCCGAATGAATTCGGGCCGGAAACCGAGGGCGCGGCCGCCGCGCGGATGAACGGGCGAACGCCACTTCTTCTCGATCTGATAGGTGGCGATCCCCAGGGGGACGGCGAGCGAGAGAGGCAGGCGGTGCGGCTTGCGGGCGAGCCCGATCAGCACGCTCGGACCCTGCTTCAGGTGCTCCAGGGCGTTTTCGTCGATGATGGCCTCGATCAGGCTGCGGTACATGAGCGAGACCGGCCAGGGCGACCCTTCGCTGCGCCAGGCGCGCCACTCGAAGTTGCGCCGCCCCAGGCTGCAGCCCTCCGCCACCATGTCGTTGACGCGCCGTCCGAGCCCGAGAAGGCTGTAGCAGGCCGACCAGGCGCCCGCGCTCACGCCGACGACCATCGCGGGCTTCAGGCCGAGGAGGGGAGCGGCGGCTTCCCAGAAGCCGCCCTGCCAGTAGCAGCGGTTGCCCCCGCCTGCGAATGCCACCGCGTCGAACATCGAAAGCCTATCGGGATTTCCCCGAGGCATCCTCCTCCTCGGTCCGCGCCCGGTCGCGCCAGGCCAGGACGATGCGCTCCAGCTCGGCGAGATCCTGGGCAGGGAGCGTTCCGAGCGTGCGCATGACATAGGAGCGCTGCGCGGCGATCCCGCGGTTCGCGAGATCGCGGCCCTTCGAGGTCAGGTACAGGGCGTTGGAGCGTCGGTCGCCGGGGATCGAACGGCGCTCGACGAGACCGGCCTCGACCATGCGGTCCAGAAGTCCCGACACGTTGCCTTTCGTGACGTAGAGGCGCTCGGCCAGTTCCTGCTGGCTCATGCCCTCGCGCTCGGTGAGCGTGGAGAGCAGGTCGAACTGAGGGATCGACAGGCCCAGCTCCTTCAGCTCCGCCGCGACCGCATTGGTGGCCCGGCGGTTCAGGCGGATGAAGCGAAACCAGATCCGCAGGGGGTCGGCGGCTTCGACGGGGGCGGGAACGGGTGCGGACGACATCAAAGGCTTCGGGCTCCTGAGAGGGCAATAGTTTATATTGAAACCATTTCGCCCGTCACCCCTCGCGAAGAGGGGACGAGGATCTTTACCCGGAAAATGCCTCCGTGGCTGACGTTGCGGCTGCTTGCGGCATGATATGTTCTAGTGTTGAACCTTGACGACCGGCATCGAGACGCCGGTGTTCCGAAGGCTTGATCATGACCACCCCTTTTCTGGCTGACGGGCCGCCTCCTGCGCCGTCGAGTTCGCCCATGGCCTTCTCAGGACGAGGCCGTGAATTCATGAGGCTGCTGATCGCGGGAGGTCTCTTTCAGATCACGACCTTCGGCTTCTACCGGTTCTGGCTGATCACGAAACTGCGCCGCCACCTGTGGTCCAATACCCAGATCGACGGCGAGGCATTCGAGTATACCGGCACCGCCAAGGAACTGCTCATCGGCTTCCTGATCGCCCTGGCGATCCTCGGGCCGATCTATATCGCCTATGCGATTCTCGGCATCGTCCTTGAGGAGAAATATGCGTTTGCCAGCGTTCCGCTCGTGATCGTCATGTATGTGCTGGCACATTTCGGCAGCTATCGCGCCCGCCGGTATCGCGCGAGCCGGACGGTGTTTCGAGGCATCCGGTTCTGGATGACGGGATCCGGATGGCCCTATGCCGTCCGGGCCATCCTGTGGGATGTCGCCGCGGTTCTCACTCTCGGTCTCGCCTTGCCTTGGGCCATGGCGTCCCTCGAACGCTACAGGATGCGCAACACCTATTTCGGCAGCATCCAGGGCGATTTCGCCGGGACGGGCTGGTCGCTTTTCAAGCGGGGATGGTGGATCTGGGTGCTGGGGCTTGCGGGTCTCGTCAGCCTCGCAGCGCTGATCGTCGTCCTGACCAAGCTGTCTCCCGGACGTGACCGAACGGTCCTGCAGGCGATCGTCGTCCTGCTGATCCTGGCCGGCATGGTGCTCTTGCCGCTGGCCCTGGCGATCCTGACGCGCTGGCGCATCGACGGCTTGCGTTTCGGCGACGTCACCGCGGCAAGCCGCTTCCGGGCCCGCACCTATTACGGGCTCTTCTTCAAGCTCGTTTTCTCGTCTCTCGGCTTCCTCCTGACCTTCGGCATCGTGGCCGGATTGCTGGGAATCCTGTCCGCCGGGGTCTTCAAGGAGGCCATGACGGCAGCCGGCGGGCTCTCCTGGCTTTCGATAGGGGCAGGCCTTCTTGTAGCGATCGGCTATCTCGTCGCCCTGCTGGGTCTCGGCGTCCTTCAGCGCTATTTCCTCGGACGCGGCCTGTGGGCCGCCATCGTGGGGTCGACGACGATCGCCAATCTGCCATCGATCGATGCGGCCGTGGCGGCTGGCCAACCGGCCGGCGTTCTGGGAGAAGGACTGGCCGACGCCCTCGATTTCAACGTCGGCCTGTGAGGTCGGCCATGGCAGGTGCAGTGTTCTACGACGGCGAAAGCGCCCGTCGAAGAATGGTTTCCCTGAACGTAACCCCGTCCGCCATCGACATTCACGAGGGCACCGAATGGATCGCCTCTTGGCCCTCTGCGCAGGTGAGACGGCGGGACGCGCCCGACGGCGTCCTGCGGCTCACGCGTCGAGGTGCGTCCTCCCTGGCACGGCTCGATGTGGCCGATGCAGACCTTCAGGCAGCCATCCGCGTGTCCTGCACACAGCTCGACGGTTCCGAACGGCGGGAGCGGGCGGAGCGGATCCTGCTCTGGTCCTTTGCGGCGACGGCATCGATTCTTCTCTGCGTCTTCCTGCTGCTTCCGATCCTGGCCGAGAGGCTGACCCCGCTCATTCCCGTCTCCTTCGAACGCCGGCTCGGCACGGCCGTCGATAATCAGGTGAGAACGATCTTCAAGGGCAGGACCTGCGAGGAGCCCCGCGGTCTTGCGGCCTTGAACCGGCTCACCGAACGCCTGGAGAAGGCACACGTTCCGCCGCTGGACGTGGAGGTCGCCGTAGTGAGCACGAGGGTGCCGAACGCCATCGCACTGCCGGGCGGGCGGATCTATCTGTTCGAGGGTCTCCTGGACAAAGCCGAATCCCCCGATGAGCTCGCCGGGGTGCTGGCCCATGAGATGGGCCATGCGGCGCATCGCGACGGCCTGCGCAAGATGATCCAGGCGGGCGGCACGTCGTATCTGCTCGGCCTGCTGTTCGGCGACGTGACGGGCGGGGGCGCCATCGTGTTCGTCAGCCGCTATCTCGTCGACAGCGCCTATTCCCGCGACGCGGAAGCGGCGGCGGACGGTTTCGCCGGCAGGACCATGGTGTCTCTGGGACGGCCGGCCCATCCCATGGCCCTGTTGCTCAAACGCATCGAAGGCAAGGATGATGAGGAGGGCGGGAACGATTCCGGGATCCCGGCTTTTCTCTCCACCCACCCCGTCACCGACCAACGGCTGAAAGCTTTGGAAAAACAGGTGCCACCCCAATCCGGCGAGCCTCTTCTCGATCAACAGGAGTGGCGCGCGCTCAAAGAGATTTGTAAGACGACCTGATGCGCCGTCTCATCATCGAAGAACCGGTCTCCCGTCCGGCGAAGTGGTCTCCCGCGCTGGCATGGTTCGCGCTCGTCGTCACCGTGCTGGCGGTGTTCATGATCCGCTTCAACAAGATCGACTATCAATCCGGCTTCATCGCCCTCGGCGCCGGCATCGCCATCGCGCTCCTGGCCGTGGTCATGGCCTTCATGGGCTTCGTCCGCATCTGGCAGGAGGGGCGCCAGGGATTGGGTAGCGGCATCAGGGGTGTTCTTATCGCGGCCCTTGTTCTCGCCTATCCGGGCTTCATGGCGCTCAAGGCCGCGACCCTGCCGCCGATCACCGATGTCAGCACCGACACCGACGATCCACCGTCCTTTTCCCGCTCCCGCGCCGCCCTTCAGGCCCGTGACGGCCGCATCCCTCCCGATGTGGCCCCGGAGACGCGGGAGATGCAGCGAGCGTCCTACGTGCAGATCGCCCCGCTCACGCTCGATATCGGTCCGGACGAAGCCTTCGCGATCGTGCAGAAGGCCGCCCACAATCTCGGCTGGCAGGTGATCGAGGCCGTGCCGCCCGGCGGGCGCATCGGCCTGGGACGACTGGAGGCGGTCGACCGGACGCGCCTGCTCAAGATGCCGAGCGACATCACCGTCCGGGTCCGCCCGCGCGTCGACGGCACGCGCATCGACATCCGCTCGGCCTCCCGCTTCGGCAGCCACGACCTCGGCGCCAATGCCGGGCATATCCGCGACTTCCTCGAAGAAGCGTCGAACCTGGCGATCGCGGTACGGTAAGAGATCATAGTGCTCCCACGTCATGGCCGGCCCTGTGCCGGCCATCCCGATACGGAAAAACGCGGCGTTTCAGACAATCGGGATCACCGGGACGAGCCCGATGATGACGTAGTGGGAGTCAAGGACGGCTTGGATGTCCGGGCGTGTATGCCGGTCACGCGATCCGGTACTCGCTGTCGAGAGCGGGAATGCCGTCCACGACCGCTTGTCCCTTCGTCACGAGGTCTTCCAGATGCGCGAAGACCGACAGACCCGCGGCTCCGACCAGGGCGGGATTCAAGCCCTGATAGATCGCCGCCACGATCGCCGGGATCGTCCGGTCTCCCGCCCTCAGCCGGTTGAGGATCGAGGCCTCGCGCTGGCGCCGGTGATGGATGAGGGCGCGCACGAAGCGCTGGGGTTCCTGCACCGGACCGCCGTGGCCCGGCCAGTAAAGGGTTTCCTCCCGGCCCTTCAGCTTGTCGAGAGACTCCATGAACGCGCTCATCGACCCGTCCGGCGGCGCCACCACGGTGGTGGACCACGCCATCACGTGATCGCCGGAGAACAGTGCCTTTTCCTCCGGCAGCACGAAGGCGAGGTGGTTGGCCATGTGGCCCGGCGTGGCGAGCGCCTCGAGGGTCCAGCCGCGACCCGCAATGGCATCGCCCTGGCGCAGTTCGCGGTCGGGCGCATAGTCCCTGTCGGAACTCGCCTCAAGGGTATTGACCTCTCCGGAGAACAGGGGCCTGGCGCTGTGGTGCGGCGCGCAGCCGACGATCTCCGCGCCCGTGGCGTCCTTGATGGCTCGGGCGGCAGGCGAGTGGTCCTTGTGGGTGTGGGTGACGAGGATATGGGTCACCGTCTCGCCACGCACCGCATCGAGAAGCGTCTCGATATGCCCTTTCCCATCGGGGCCAGGATCGATGATGGCGACCTGTCCCGAACCGACGATGTAGCTGCAGGTTCCGGTGAAGGTGATCGGGCCGGGGTTGTCGGCGACGATCCGGCGGACGAGGGGGCTCACCCGCATGCATTCCCCGGACCTTGCCGGCGGGCGGGTGTCGAAGGTGAGATCGTCGGCCATGGGGAAACCTCGGGGAATGTCTGTCGCTACCTAACCAACCCCGGCCCGTCCGCAAGGGTTTTCTCCTGCCCGGGGATTGGACCAAAGGGTGTCCACAATGGCGGGAAATGCTCAAGTCTGCGGCTTGAGGCACAGGCCGGACCTCCCTATAAGGCTTGATGAGCCGCCGCGCGAATGGCGGAACGATCTGGAGATTCAATTCATGACGACCGGCGTCTCTTCGCTGTCTTCTCCGTCGACCCTGGTCGGCCTCCTCTGGCCGTCGCGGGACGACGTCCGCTTCGCTGCCCTTCGCGCCATCGTGCTGATGGTCGCCGGCACGGCGCTTCTGACCATTTCCGCCAAGGTTCAGGTGCCGCTTCCCTTCGTCCCGATGACTCTGCAGACCCTGGTGGTGCTGCTCATCGGCGCGTCCTTCGGCTGGCGCCTCGGCGGCGCGACCGTCGCCCTCTATCTCGCCGAAGGCGCCATGGGCATGCCGGTCTTCGCCGGCCCGACCGCCGGCATCGGCTACCTGATGGGCCCGACGGGCGGCTTCCTCTTCGGCTTCCTGGCCGCCGCCGTCGTGATGGGCTTCATGGCCGAGCGCGGTTGGGATCGCTCGCTCCCGCGGGTGATCGCGATGATGGCCATCGGCCATGCGGTGATCTTCGCCTTCGGCCTGGCGCAGCTCTCCCTGGTGATGCCGTTCGCGAAGGCCTGGACCGTGGGCGCCGCTCCGTTCGTGGCTGCGACCCTCGTGAAGACCGCACTGGCCGTAGCCCTCATGCAGGCGGCCTGGTCGGTCACCCGTCGCGGTGGCAAGGCCTGATCCGGGGCTTCGAACCCGATGCTTCTGGAAGCCGCCCTCGGGCGGCTTCTTCGTTTTCGAGACCTGACCGGCAGACGGTAGCGGCGGTGTCGATCAGCCGGCCGAATGCACCAGACGGAGTTTCGGTTTGGCTTTGGCGGTGCCATAGAGGAAGGTGACGTCCGCCCATTCCTCGTCGCCGCCGTTTTCCTCGATGCGGTAGCCCATCTGTCGGGCGATCGCCTCGACCTGGCTGAGATTCGATCGCGCGATCCAGCGCGAGAACTCGCCCAACTCCTGGTCCATCAGAACGGCAATCATGCCGATCTCGACGCCCTGATCGAAATCTTCGCTGCGGCCGGGAAAACGCAGCCGCAAACCGTCATCCAAGTGGATATGTCGCATAACGGGAAGCCCCCATATCGCCCTTTCTGGGCACCTTTTGTTTGAATGTATCAAGAAAACTTCCCGGCCGGAAGGCGGCATGGACGCGCATCTCGACCGCCGCCGGACGGGAGGGGGAACCGGCCCGGCAAGCCGCTCATTAGCCCTGCGAATCCAATCGAACGGGAGGGCTCCCATGGCCGAACGCAGGATCTCCGCCTTCTTCGAAACCTATGACGAAGCCGCCCGGGCGGTGAAACGGCTGGAGGCGGCCCATCTTCCGAGCTTCGGGATCAGTCTCGTGTCGAACAACTTCGACGATGCCCATACGCATCACGCGACGCGTTCCTTCGATGTGGGGACGTCTCACGATTTCGCCGGCGCCACTGCGGCAGCCGGCACCGTCGCGGGTGCGGGAGCCGGTCTTCTGGCCGGGCTCGGCACGGTGGCGGTTCCCGGGTTCGGGCCGGTGATCGCCGCGGGATGGCTCGTCTCGACCCTCGTGGGGGCCGGCGCCGGGGCGGCCGTGGGCGGCCTTGCGGGAGCCCTGGCCGATGCCGGTCTCAGCGACGAGGATGCGCAGACCTACGCCGAAGGCGTCCGTCGTGGGGGAGCGCTCGTGACCGTGAAGGTCGATGAGGCCCAGATGGACCGGGTGGTGAAGATCCTCGACGACGAAGGCGAGGTCGAGCCGGGTGGATCGGACCGGGCGTCGGATGAGGCGCCGGCGCCGCCCATCGGGGCTGCCGCGTCCACCACGACCGGGCTGATGACCGATCTCATGCCGATCCCCGTCGATGACGAGGAGGAGGGCGATCATACGCTCCATGTGGAGCTGGAGGACGAGCGCCTTCGCCCGCCTGCGGGGACGCGATCCAAGTAGAAGCAAGGCGGGAGATCGCGGCGATCTCCCGTCTTCCCTTCCATTCGTGGCCCGATCAGGCTGTGCGGCCGTTGCGCAGCAGGCGATCCAGGCTCCAGGCACCGCCGCCGGCGGCCGCGATGAAGAGAAACACGAAGCAGTAGAGAATGGCCGCATCGCCGCCGTTCAGAACGGGGAAGGGGCTGCGCGGCGCATGGGCGATCCAGTACGCGAAGGCCATCAGACCCGAGAGGACGAAGGCGACCGGCCGG
Source organism: Microvirga sp. HBU67558 (assembly GCF_018069605.1). Classification (NCBI taxonomy): domain Bacteria; kingdom Pseudomonadati; phylum Pseudomonadota; class Alphaproteobacteria; order Hyphomicrobiales; family Methylobacteriaceae; genus Microvirga; species Microvirga sp. HBU67558. Next base: position 78,669 of record NZ_JAGPUP010000549.1, read on the forward strand.
ACGAACAACCCGGGGATCAGCAGGGCGCCGCCGACGATCTCCAGAACACCCGCAATCCACGGAAGGCTGAAGGCCGCCGGGCCGGGATTGGGCGAGACCGGGAAGCCCAGAAGCTTCTGCGTGCCATGGGCCATGAAGATGAGGGCCGCGACGATGCGCAGGATGCTGAGGAGGCGCGGCGCCCAAACGGTCTCGAGCTGCGTGGTGTTCATCAGGGGAGTCTCCAGCTTTGAAGGAATCTCGGCGGACGGTCGGGCCGAACCGTCCACGTGCGCCGATCCGATACCCGCTCAGCGTCGATCTTCCCACCCCTTAAGGTGCAGCTTCCGGTAACGAATTGCTTACCACGTTCTCAACACGGTTTGATCCTTGGCGATCCCTGGGAGTTTCTCCTACGCCAACAGAACAGGAGGCCTTCATGACCATCCTCGATCCCAAGACCGGGCAGCTCGTCACGATCGATCTCACCTCCAAGCCGCGCCGTGCCCGGCACGCGTGAACGCCGTCCCGGTACGCCGTCAGATCTCGTTTTCAAATCACCGCGATCATTCTCCTCCTCCCCCTTATTTGACCGTTCTCTCCACTGACCGATTGCGCAAAGCGCCTTATTTTACTTTGAGCGGCGCGAGCTTGTGACCCATCGCACATCACGAATGTGACAACTTGTCGATAGTGGAGGGGCCGGAACCCTTGCTCCGCAAAGGCATTGGCTAGCAGGAATGGATTCTATGCGAGCGCCAAGGCCAAGGTTTGTTGGCTTCTTGATCAGCAACCGGACCGTTGGCGCTCTGTCATTTTGAAGAGATCGACAATCAAGGAGAGTCGAATGGCTCTGACGGGACGCTTTAATCTTCGCAAGACCTTTACCGGCCGTATCGTTCTGCAGGTCGAGGAGGAGGTCACGGGCTTCTGGAGCCGGATGTTCGGCAAGACCAAGCTGCACCGCCGCTGGCGCGATGCCAACGTGCTCGACCTGGCAGCCCCCGAGCTGCGAAGCCTCGTCGATCTGCGCTTCCGCCCGCGGTACATGCCTCAGACCAACGAGACGCCGCAGGATTGGCCCAAGGCTCCGCGCCAGCTCGAGGCGATCCCGGCTCAGACCCTCCATTATGAGACCTATCAGGAAGACGGCCGCTTCTCGACCCATTGAGGCGGGTGCATGTCGGAGGCCGCTTCGTGGCCTCCGATCTATCGTTTTAAGGCGCTGAACCGGCGCCAATCTGCTGACGCGCCGCTCTCCGAAACAGCCACGCCGACGTGAGCCAGAGCATCACGTAGAACCCGTTCAGAAACAGGATCTCGCCGGTGTCCTTTGCCCCGGCAGAACCCCATCCGGCGATGAGAGCCACGGCGGCGGCCAGCGCTTGGGCGAGGGCGGTCGCCGTCAATGCGCGGGCCATGCCGTAGGGCTGGAAACGCGCGAGGGCGGCGCTCGTGATCCCGACGGCGAGCACGCCGTCGAACACGAGATTAGCGGGATGATCTTCGGACCCGATGATGCCCACGGCAAGGTTCATCCAGACCAGAAGAAAGGCCCCCGCCACCGCAAGGACCGTCGCGGCGCGGTAGGCCGTGCTGCCCGTCGACCGCACGGCCATCTCACAGGTGAAGCCGGCCCCGAGCAGCATGGCGCCGAAGATCGCGTAATCGTGTAGATCCCAGTCGACTCCATCGGTGAATTGCGCCGCGAAAAGCGGCGCCAGGAGCATGAGCCCCGCCACGCTCCAGAGGGCCGGACGCCAGCGGTTCCCACGTCGTCCCTCGGCTCCCCCTGCGTGGATTGCCATGGGCGCACCTCCATGCATGACACGCCCGACACGGCGGCGAGGGGGCAAAGGGTTAGCGAAGTGTCGCCTCGATGTGTTCGACGATCCACGGGGCGGCGACAAGCGCGATCATGCAGAGCATCAGAACGACGTAGGTCCAAAAGCCCGGAATCATCATGTTCATCGGGAGCGCGCCTCCTGAGGCCGTGCGCCTATTCTGTCAGAGTTTCATCGCCGACGATACGGCGAATGGCAGGCTCTGAAGGGTCGCCGATGCGCCGCCTGTGGTGCACTTCACAGATCAGGTCTTGCGAAGTGAGCCAAAGTGACTGCTCGCCGTCGGAGAACATCCTCGGCGGAAGCGAGCAGACCTACTGTAAAGGACATCTCATGAGCGGCTACAATCTACTTGGCTCCGGCAGCAACGAAATGCCTTCCGGCGGTGGAGCTCCTGCAATTGCTGTGGGAGAACCAAATCCGGGAGCCCCCATACCGGTGGAACCGAACGGCGGACCCGGCGGTGACGCGGGTCCGTTCTACGGTGGGCCTCCGTTGTCTCAACTGTTGGACGATCTTTCATCCTGGTTCCCGTCTGGGAACGACCATGGCGGCGGCGATCCTCCGTTCTGCGGGACACCTCCCGGTTCGTGGGATGGCCCTGTCATCATCCCCGGTTATGGCGAAGTCCCTCCTGGCCCCAACGATCCTCTCGACTGCTGGTAGCCCGGTTCGGAGCGTCGCGGTTCTCATATTGCGACGCTCCTTCGTCAAGTAAGCGACGAGCCGATGGTCCAAGGACTCCAGTGAGAGCGGAGATTGCGGTGGCGTCGCGGGAGGTCGCGGGGACGGTATGACCAGGAGGGTTGAAGAGACTGTTCAATCGCTCAACCGGTCCAGGAAACGGACCACGGAGTTCGAGCCCTCAAGAGGCTCTCATTCCTAGATCGTTGATCTTTCAGGGAGAAGAATGGTCGGAGTGGCAGGATTTGAACCTGCGACCCCCACGTCCCGAACGTGGTGCGCTACCAGACTGCGCTACACTCCGACACCGAAAATTCTCGGGAGGCCGGTCTTATAGCGGCGAGGGGGGAGCACCGCAAGGGGAGAATTGCGCCTTTCTTGACAATATCTGAGCCCCGCAAAACGGTGTTGCCAGCCGCCACCGGGCCGATTATGTACACGCCACACCGATTGGGGCGTCGCCAAGTGGTAAGGCAGCGGTTTTTGGTACCGCCATTCCCAGGTTCGAATCCTGGCGCCCCAGCCATCCCATGCTAAGTTTCTGAAATCACGAACTTCTCTCCCGTTCTAGGCGAAGCGCTTCGCACGGCTGCACCGGGATTCGTTCCATGAGCGCCGCAAGCGAAGCACGGCAGATCAGCGGCAACCTGACAAATCTCTCCGAGGCGCAGGCTCGGAAGGCGGATTATCGATTCGAGCAGAGCGCCGCAGGCCGATCGGATCCCCGGTGACGGGTTGCCGCCGTGTCGGCCGAGAGAAGCGGCCGGAGCTCTAGTGAACGAGACCTGCCGCCTTCGTCGAAACATGGCCAGCACTCAGATAATGCTTCAGCATGGCATGGGTGCGCTCGAGCTCCTGGGCCAGGTGCTCGACCTGTTCCGGCCCGTCGCGCAGGAGGTCGGCGCTCGTGATCTTTCGCCAGCCGACACAGATCTCATGCACTGTTTTTGCCCCAACATTCGCCGAGGCGCTCTGCAATCCATGAGCCTCGAGACGAAACCGGTGCGAGTCCCCTGCGGCTGCGGCAGAGCGCAGTTCGGCAACGAGATGATGGGCGTCCAGGAAGAATTCCTCCACGAGGCTGAGGACGAAATCCCGCCCGCCGAGCTGTTCCAGTTCTGCAAGAACAGGTTCGTCGACCATGGGGTTCTGGCCCATCGGCGACAGGACGGGGATTTCCTCGATCGCCGAAGGTCCGCCACCCGTCTGGGATCCGGCCTTCTCTTCGATCATCCTGAGAAGGGCAGCAGGCTGCACGGGCTTCGTCAGGCACTCATCCATGCCCGCCTCGAGGGTTCGGGCGACAATCTCCGGTGTCGCGTCCGCCGTCAGGGCGATGATGGGCATGCGGATGCCCGACGGCTCCGTGAACCGGAAGATCTTCGTTGCCTCCAAGCCGGTCATGATGGGCATGTTGATGTCCATGATGACGAAGTCGAAACTCTCCGTCGCGAGCAGGTCGAGCGCATCCTCTCCGTTCGTGACGCAGCGCGTGGAATGCCCGCCGCGCTCCAGGATCTTCGTGATCACCATGCGGTTCGTAGAGTTGTCGTCCGCGACGAGAATCGAGAGGCGCTTGGAGGCCATTGGAAGATCGATGTCGCTGGAACCACGCCAGATCGACTGAGCCATCGACGTCTGCGCCGCCGCGGCGAGGGAAGCCACCCGAGCTTCATCGGACGTGAAGTCGAGTGGAAGCAGGCTGCTGGATACCCGGATCAGTCTCGTGTTCGAGACGGTCTCCGATGGACCGGGGCGTATCAGCACCGGATGAGCCGCCAGGTTCGCCCGCTCGATATCATCGGCGAGGAGATCGTCGGGCAGGTCGCTGTAGTAGAAGACCAGCCATTCTCCGCCACTATGCCTCTTTGCGTACTCCCTTGCATCCGCCAGCGTTCGAACGATAGGGATCTCATTGGGTTTGCCGAGGCGCGGCGCGATGCTGCGAGCCAGATCTGCATCCGTGCAGACCAGCAGGCGCCGGAACCCATCTAGCGGTTGGTCGGCTGGGTTCCTTTGCTCCGGGAGGCCGACCGGAAGGGTGAACCAGAAGGAGCTGCCATGGCCCTCCTGGCTGTCGACGCCGATCGTGCCTCCCATGGCGGTGATCAGCTGCCTGCAGATGGAGAGGCCCAGGCCGGTTCCGCCATAACGGTTGATGATGGTCTCGTCCGCCTGGGTGAAGCTCTCGAAGATCCTGCCGAGGGCGTGCGGAGCAATGCCGATGCCGGTGTCGGACACGGCGAAGCGAATGAAAGTCCCCTCGTGCGTATCGAACGGCCGCGCGTCGAGCGTGACGGACCCGCTGTCTGTGAATTTGACCGCATTGCCGAGAAGATTGAGGAGGATCTCCTCGAGGTGGTGCCGTGAGCCATGAACAAAGGAAGGCGTTTCCGGCGCCACATGGATCGTCAGGCGAAGACCCTTCTGCTGCGCCTGCGCGAGCATCATGGCGCGGGCGGTCGAGAGGACCTCCAGGAGCTCGAAGTCGACTTTCTCCATGGGCATCTGGCCCGCCTCGATCCGGGACAGGCTCAGGATACTGTTGATCTGCCGGAGCAGGGTATCTCCGGCCGAGCCGATCGTGCGGATGATCCCCCGCTGCTCGGAATCGAGGTTCGTCCCGGCCATCAAGCTCGAAAGGCCGATGATCGCATTGAGGGGTGTTCGCAGCTCATGGCTGACGCTCGCCAGGAAGAGCGTTTTGGCCCGATAGGCAGCCTCCGCTTGGGCCTTCGCGTTGGAGAGCTTGCGGATCAGCGTGCTCGCATAGAGCGGAAGCACGATGAGGCTGAGCAGCAGGGTCGCCGACAGGTACATGTCGTCGTGCCACCGCGGCGTGGTGTAGATGACGGCCGTGAAGCAAATGGCCGAGACCACCATGGCGATATACAGGAAACGGACCCCGAAGCGGAAACCGTTCCCGAAGGTGATCCAAAGATACAGCAGAAACAGGACCGACGACGTCTCTCCGACGTAGCGCAGCTGGAACGACAGGGTGGCGAGGTCGCTGACGATGGCCACGATGCGCCGAACGGTCGATTGGAGCGGCCGGATCAGGATATGGACGACGATCCCGGCGGAGACGAGCGCGAACACTGTGGCGGCGATCAGCGCCTCCCGGGGCACGGAAGGGTTGATCCAGAAGGTATAGGCGGCAATCAGGCTCAAGAAGATGAGCCGATTGAGGCTCATCTCATGTTCGCGATCGGGACTGCTTCTGAAACGGGCCAGGAGGTTGGCGATCACCGACTACGCGCCTTCCTGAGAGGGAGATCCTGTCTCGGAAGCCGGTAGCGTGGCTGTTCCTTGAGCAGCTCGTCGAAGGCGTCCGAGGGCACCGGCCGGCTGAACAGATAACCTTGCGCCTCATCGCAGGGATGATTGAGCAGGCAGGAAAGCTGGGATTGTGTTTCGACGCCCTCTGCGACGACCTTCAGCTCAAGGCTCTCGGCCATCGAGATGATCGCCCTGACGATGGCTTCGTCACGGGTTCCATCCGAGAGGCTGGACACGAACGAACGGTCGATTTTCAACGTGTCGACCTCGAAATTCTTCAGATAGCTGAGGGAGGAATAGCCCACGCCAAAATCGTCGATCGCAATCTTCACCCCTTGCTTCTTGAGTTCGTGCAGGATCAGCTGGGTTCTTTCGACATCCTTGAGCAGGCTGCCCTCGGTGAGTTCGAGCTCGAGGTATTCCGGCTTCAGACCGGTTGCCCGCAGGGTCTCGGCGACGAGCTGCACGATGTCCTGGCGCAGGAACTGCACTGGCGACAGGTTCACGGCAATCTGGAGAGGCGCATGCCCGTGGGCGTGCCAGATTGCCGCCTGAGCGCAGGCTTCTCCAAGAACCCAGGCCCCGATCTCGTTGATCAGGCCGGTCTCCTCGGCGATGTCGATGAACACGTGGGGCGACGTGATGCCGAACTCGGGACGGACCCAGCGCAGAAGGGCTTCCGCCCCGACGATCGCTCCGGTCACCAGATCGACCTGAGGCTGGTAGTGCAGGACGAACTGCTCCTGCGAGATGGCTTTCAGAAGATCCGCTTCAAGACTGATGGTGTTCAGCGAGATACTTTCCATCTCCTGGGAGTAGAAGCGGACCGTGTTTCTCCCCTCGGCCTTGGCCTGGTACATCGCCAAATCGGCGTATCTGAGGAGTTTCTCGACGTCCCGCCCGTCGCCCGGAGACATGGAGATCCCGATGGTGCAGCCGAGCCTGAGCTCATTCCCGTCCAGGAGAAACGGGGCCGACAGGCTGTCGATGATCTGGCGTGCCAGTGCCTCCGAATCCTGGGCCGCGGCGACATTGGTTTGCAAAACGACGAACTCGTCGCCGGACATCCTGGCCACGAGATGGGTGCTCGGCACGCAGCCGATGAGGCGACCCGTCACCTGCTGAAGGATGCGGTCGCCGCCCGCATGGCCGAGGGCGTCGTTGACGGACTTGAAGCGGTCGAGATCAATCAGGAAAAGGGCGAACTGACCTCGACCGTCATCGATCTCCTGCTGAACCCTCTCGTAGAGCATCCTGCGGTTGGGGAGATCGGTCAGCGTGTCATGCAGGCCGATATGCCGGAGTGTGTTCTCCGCTTGCTTTCTCTCGGTGATGTCGATCGAGGTGGTGAGAACGCCCGTTACGCCGCCCGTGAGCTCGCGCAGGGACGTCTTGGTCGTCAGGAAGGCGCGCTCCGACCCGTTGCTGTCGGAGATGCGCTCCTCGAAGCTTGACGACGCCCGCTGTTTTCCGAGAACGGCTTTGTGCACGCGTTCGCCATGGTCTGCGTTGTCGCTCTGAAGGACCGCGGGCAGGGGCCTTCCGAGGAGGGACTCGGGAGACATGTTGGCGAATTCGGCAAGGTAGGCGTTGACGAAGAGGATGCGGTTGTCCTCGTCGGTTGCGCTGATCATCGCCGGAACGCTGTCGATGACCTGGGTCAGCGCCTCCCGGCTGCTGCGAACCAGTTCTTCCTGAGAGCGCTCGCTGATCAGGAGTTGCTGCTCAAGGGCCAGGGCACGGCTCTTGATAAACTGCTGCTGCCTCTGCAGCTTGAGAAGATTGCGGGCCCGGGTCGTGAACTCGTAATGATCGACCGGCGACCGGAGAAAATCGGTAGCGCCTGCTTCAAGAGCCTGGAGCCGGAAGGCTCTGTCGTCATAGGCCGTGATGACGATGATCGGAACATCAGCGCCGTTGACGGTGTTCCTGGCACGCCTGGTGAACTCTGCGCCGTCCATGCCGGGCATTCGGAAATCGGTGATGACCAAGTCGGGGCAGTTCCCATCCAGCCAATCAAGCGCCTCATGGGGTGACGCAGAGGCATGGACCTCCGCACCTTCCTCGATGGCCTGCGCCAGTCGAGAGAAGATGTTGCGGTTCGTGCTTCTGTCGTCAACGATCAGAATACGCGCCATGTGTTGCCCCCCGGCATCCCTGGCCAATGAGATGGATCAAACCCTATTTTCTTCGCTATAGTCTCATGGGACGATCTGTTTGATGATGGTCATTCGGTCGGCCATGGGTCTATACTCGCGCTAACGTGGTTCAAGGTCCTCTGCAGAGGTCGGTCGTCTCGTCCAGCAATGAGACAGGGCCGCAAGTCATCGTCATTTTGCTGACTAGCTACGCTGATCCCAAGCTGAATAAGAGATTTATACCACAATAACGTTTGGTCATGTGTCTGCGGATACCTCATTCTTCAAGTATTGGTTAATCCAGCCTTATTGCCGAAGCATGACGACGGCAGAGCGGCGCCAGAAACCCTTCCTTGATCCGTGTCATGGGTGCCGGAAGGGCCCTGACCATTAACCAAGTTACTTACGAAACGGCATGAGCGACTCCACAGGCAGTCGTTAATAGACCATTATCCATAGGAAAGGAGGCCTGTCACGACCACGGCATCCTGAACGACGGCGAGATGAAGCTCGTTGTGTGTCCAAATTTCTCTATGATGGAGAGTATTGATGCTGGCCCCGTCGGCCAAAGTCGCCGGCCCTGTCCGCGACGAGGCCCAAACTGTCGATTACGAAGTCGCGTCGCCTCCTGCAAGCCCGTCTCGGAAGCCGAATCCCGCGCCGTCGGATGGCAGCCCCACAAACCTTCTCCTGCCTCACATCGATGTCAACATCGACTTTGAGAGCCGGATCTATTGGGCCGCTATGCGTCCGAGCCGGCACCCGATGATCACGATGGAGCTGCTCCAGGACATGATGTGCGTTCAGGAATCTGTTCGCGTGATCATGGAGGAGGGCAACCGCGAGCAGCATCAGCACCTCGAATACTTCGTTGCGGCATCACAGACACCGGGCGTGTACAATTTCGGCGGAAATCTCGCCTATTTCGCGGATTGCATTCGCCGACGGGACCGCGATGGCTTGCGGAAATATGCTTACGCCTGCATCGACGTGGTCTATGGAAATGCGATGGCATTTCATACGCCCTTGATCACGATCGCCCTGGTCCAGGGCGATGCGCTCGGCGGCGGGTTCGAATGCGCCCTTTCCTTCGACGTTCTCGTCGCGGAGAAGAGCGCCAAGCTGGGGTTGCCGGAAGTCCTATTCAACCTGTTCCCGGGGATGGGAGCCTACAGCTTTCTCTCTCGCAAGATCGGCACCGCGGCGGCCGAGAAGCTCATCATGAGCGGAACGGTCTATACGGCCGAGGAGCTCCACCGCCTCGGCGTCGTCGACATCCTGGCGGATGACGGCCAGGGCGAGAACGCCGTCAGGGACTATATCGCCCGCAACAGGCGCAAGCATAATGCCCATAAAGCCATGTACCGGTCCAAACGGCGCATCAACCCGCTGACATACGAGGAATTGAGCGACATCGTCGATATCTGGCTCGACGCCGCCATGGATTTGGGAGAGCAGGATCTGCGCAAGATGACCCGCCTCGTGGAAGCTCAGGCGCGCCGTTTCGATAAGGGGATCTGATAGGATCTGCCGTGATCCTTCCACTCGCCGTCAAATACCGCGAGGTGACCTGCACGGTGACGCAACAGGATCGGGCGAAGGATGAGAGACACCTTCCGCCGACGGAGGGGCTCGGTCGAACGGCAGATCGGCTAATTGCTCAAGACTCATGCGCTGCAGGGCTGGATGGGACAGGGGATCATCACTGCAATCGTCCGTACCCTGGAGGCCCGACCAGGGTCTCAGCAACTGCTTGGCGAGACTGAAGAGGTTCAACATCTCTGCATGATGGTTCTTTCGCGTGCCTGACGGTATGGATTTTATCTGCAGGAGACTATAGAAAAGCTATATGAGGAACCTGAGCCGCTTCCATCTCAACGGGCTGCGGGCCGTCGAGGCCGCAGGCCGGTGGGGAACCTTGCGGGCGGCAGCTGACGAACTCGGCGTGACCGTTGGGGCAGTCAGCCAGCAGATCCTCAAGGCCGAGGAACAGTTCGGACGCCCCGTGTTCGAGCGCCTGCCGAAGGGCCTGAAGCCGACGCCGTTCGGCCAGGATATACTGAAGTACCTGAGCGCCGGATTTGCGGAAATCTCGGCCGGGCTGGCCCTCGCCGAACGCCGTCGCGACGATGTTCTGACCGTGTCGGTCGCGCCGGTCTTCGCGAGCAAGTGGCTGGTGTGGCGTCTGCAGCGCTTTCACGAGATTTTCCCGGACATCCGCGTCCGCATCGACGCCAATATGGCGCTCGTCGATCCGGACACCTCCGACGTGGACGTGTGCATCCGGGTCGGCTGGGGAAACTGGCCCCATGTGAAAGCCGAGAGGCTGATCGATCAGCTGATCTTCCCCGTCTGCAGCCCGCCGCTCGCCGAGCGCCTGCGCCAGCCTGCGGATCTTGCCGCCGTCCCCATCATCCGCGAACCGACGCCTATGTTCGGCTGGGATGCGTGGCTTGGGCCGAATGGCCTCGACGAGTCGATCCTGGGTGGCGGGCCGGTCTTCTCGGATGCATCGCTCTGTCTCGATGCGGCCGTGGCGGGGCAGGGGGTGTTCCTGGCTTGGGAAACGCTGGCTGGAGATGCCATCGCCTTCGGCCGCCTGTCGGCTCCGTTTCCGGATCGCTATTCGACAGGGATCGCCTATTGGTTCGTCACGTCTCAGACCCTGCCTCAGAGCCGTGCCGTATCGGCGTTCCACGACTGGCTGAAGGCCGAACTGGCCCGAATGGAGATCTGACGGGTTCGTTTTGGCTGCGGCCTTCCGCCGAGCTGCGCTCATTCCTCGACCCGATGAGCGGTCGCGCAGGAGACACGCGGCCGCTCGTGCTGTCTTATCCGATCCGGGGGCGAAGGACGGTGCCTGAGCCCAGGCCGGGGGCCAAAGGCCTGATTGCATACGCACCGTCGCCGATCAGCGCATGGGCAACGGCCGCCAGAGCCAGAAAAGCCGGATATTCCCAGCCGCCATTGGTTGCGTTGAACACCCAGCCATTGGGAGCATGGACGAGGAGTGCGCCTAAAAGAACCGGCAGGAGAGCGACGGACACGGCGCGACCGTACAAGCCCAGTAGGATCGCAACGCCGCCGATCAGTTCGGCCAAGATGATGGGCCATGCCAGGAAGGCTGGAAAGCCGACCTGCGTGAGGAATCCGGCAAAGCCTGGAACCGTGAACACGGCGATCTTCAGATAGGCATGGGCGATGAACATGATGCCAAGAGCCGCACGAAGGGCGAAAGCACCATAGGGAGCAAGGCGGGTGTCGATCATGGTTTTGTCTCCGGGACCCGAACGGTCCGTTGCCAGGAACGTGATCCTTTCGATATTGCAAATCAATGACGCAAATCGCAGGCTTGTTATTGCGATTGTGCAATGAAAAGCCTGATCTGTTCCTGGAGACGGGATTCAGGCCTCAGCGCAGCGCACGAACCCGATCGAACCATGCTTTAGCCTTGCGGGCGTGTCCGGGCCTGGCGACCCTCGATAGGATAGGCGGGGTCGTTATATCCGGGCGTCGAGGGATGACCTGCGGCGACGAGGCCGTCAACGAGCGCTTCGTCCTCGGCCGTGAAGCGGTAGTCGAGCGCTTTCAGGTAATCGTCCCACTGCTCTTCCGTGCGCGGGCCCGCGATCACCGCAGTGATGAAGCGATTGTTCAGGACCCACCCCACGGCGAACTGGCCGGCTGTGATGCCGCGGGCTTCGGCATGCCGCTTGAGATCCTGAGCGATTTGAAGCGATTCCGGACGCCACTCGGTTTGCATCATCCGGTTGTCCTGGCGGCCAGCGCGGCTAGTCTCCGGCGGTGGAGCATCGGGGCTGTACTTGCCCGTCAGCACGCCGCGGGCGAGCGGAGAGTAGGGCACGACGCCGAGGCCATAATAGCCGCAGGCCGGGAGATGCTCGACCTCCGGCATCCGGTTCATGGCGTTGTAATAGGGCTGACTCACCACCGGGCGATCGATGCCGAGATCGTCGCAGAGGCGGCAGATCTCGGCCACGCGCCATGCGCGATGGTTCGACACGCCGAAATGACGGATCTTGCCCTGCCTCACGAGATCGCCCATAGCGCGGACCGTCTCCGCCAGCGGGGTCGCATGATCCTCCCTATGGAGGTAATAGATGTCGATCCAGTCCGTGCCCAGGCGCCGTAGGCTTGCCTCGGCGGCCTCCATGATGCGACGGCGTGAGAGGCCGCGGTCGTTGGGACCTTGCCCCGTCGCATTCGCGACTTTCGTGGCGAGCACCCAATGGGAGCGCGCCGCGTTGATCGCTCGTCCCGTGACCTCTTCGGAGCGACCTTCGTTGTAGACGTCGGCCGTATCGATGAAGTTCACGCCCGCCTCGTGCGCATTCGCGATGATGCGCGCGGAAAGGGCTTCGTTGGTCGGCCCTCCGAACATCATCGTGCCGAGGCAGATCGGCGAGACTTTGAGGCCGGATCGGCCCAAATTGCGGTAATCCATGCAAAGCTCCCTCATGTTCGCGCGTCGGAAATATAGGGGGACCAGCAGACATTTCGCTGAACGAGGATCAGCTGGCCGCTCCTTGACAGAAATGTCGCGCCGGCCCGACGCGCACGGACTGGCGATCGTATCCATTGCGGGCTGCGGCCGTCCTCAAGAGGCCGATCGGATCACCGTCTGGGCATGGCACCGAGAGCGGAGAGCTGCGCCTCGACCTCGGACATGGAGATCGCCCCAGGCTTGAGCCCGTCCCGCACCATGCGGGCACCGAGTTCCGTGAAGTACGTGTTTGCAGGCGTCGCGACGCCATGAAGGCGTCCGAGCAGCACGATCTCGCCATTGAGATAGTCGGTCTCGACCGACCCAGTGCCGCGTGCGAGGCTCTGCGCCGTCGAACTGCCGAGGCGTCCGACCTCGGCGATTGGCCGCTGCTGCATCAGCTGAGTTCGCCGAGGGTCGGCCCCTCCCACGTCCAGCCAAGGGATGCCAGCGGCCTTGAAGGCCGCCTCCGCCTCGTCGCGCAGCAGCGCTTCCAAATGTCTGTAATCGGCATCGAGGCCGAACGCGGCCTGCAGGATGTTGCTCAGGTTGAGCAGCAGCTTCCCGTACTTGCTTTGCATCACGTCCTGCGACACGAAAGCGGCGATGTTGGCGGCTTCCAGGGCTTCAGCGAGGGCCGTGTCATGCGCGTTGCTGCCGCCCGGGTAGCGCCCGATATCGAAGATGCCGTGACGGGGCATGGAGAAGGCGGCGATTTCACCTGGGCCCGAGATGGCGGCGGGCATCATCACCGTCATGCCGTGGACCTCCGGAAAAACGCGAAGGGCGAAGCGTTCATTGGCGACGCCGTTCTGAACGCAGAAGACGGCCTGCCCGACGGCGCCCGCGACGCGAAGACGGTCCAAGGCAGGGAGCGTATCCTGTGTCTTCATCGTCAGCAGGATGGCATCGTCCGGGCGGAGGTCGATTTCGGTCGGGTCCGACACGCACGAAAAATGGGCTCGTTTGATCTTTTCCGGGGTACGCAGAAGCAACCCGTCTTTCTGAATGGCCCGGAGCTGGGCGCCGCGAGCGATGCCGATCACCTCCTGCCCTGAGTGAGCCAGGGCCGCCGCGACGGTCCCGCCGATCGCGCCGACGCCATAGATGATGATCCGCATGATTGTCCTCGCATGAAAGCTGGTCGATAAGGAGGTGCCTCCGCGGCTACTTTTACGCGCGATAGCTTGCGTCTTCCAGCATTTGGAACAGGGCTGTTCGTATCAGTCCCGCGCCGCCCAGAGCATGCCGCGTCTGAGGATGGTGCGCATTTCGGGCACGTCGAACTCCTTCGC
>NZ_JAGPUP010000550.1:0-92735 GCF_018069605.1 Microvirga sp. HBU67558
GCAGGACCGTGCCGGCTCCCACACTTGCGACGCCTCGCGAGCGCGCCCCTCGAAGGAACCGATCTATGCCATGATATAGCTCAGGCTAGGAGGATTGTCAAGAACAAAGGTGGAACATCATCGCACCCACACCTGTCCACCACTTCCACGTCATCACCGGCCCTGGGCCGGTGATCCCGATCGAGACGCGCCACGCTCTTCCGATCGGGATGGCCGGGACAAGCCCGGCCATGACCCCGAGGGTGATGGAAAGACCCTGAGATGGCCGGGACAAGCCCGGCCATGACGGGGAGGGTGTCAGGACGGACGGAAGGTGGCCAGGATGAGCGAAGGGCGGGAGGCTGTCGACCATGGCGTGAGAGATTGCGGCACCGGACAGCTCGATCTCCCCTCAGGACTCGTCCCGAGCGACAGCGAGCGCGTCACAGCCCCGGCATGGCAGGCGTCGCCACGGTCACTTCCATGGGCCCCCAAACGAAAATGGCCCCCTTGCGGAGGCCATTTCCGTTCAACGGACGAGGGGCTTACGCAGCCTTCGTGTTGATCTTGCTCTCGGCGATCCGGTTGAGCTTCTGGTCGGTGGATTTTTCCTGATCCAGGATCTGGTGCAGGACGCCGGCGCAATCCTCGCGGCCCAGCTGCTTGGCCCATGCGACGAGTGTGCCGTAGCGGGTGATCTCATAGTGTTCGACAGCCTGAGCGGCCGCCAGAAGTGCTGCGTCGAGAACCTGCGGATCGTCGATGTCGCCAGCGATTTCCTGGGCTTCGTCGATGATGCCGTCGATGGCCGGGCAGGTCACGCCCTTGGGATCGTGGCCGTGCATGCGGAACACCTGCTCGACCATCTGGATCTGTTGCTGGGTCTCGCCGAGATGGGTCTGGAACGCCTGCTTCAGCTGCGGGTCGCTCGCCTTTTCGATCATCTCCGGCAGCGCCTTCGTGATCTGCTGCTCGGCATAGTAGATATCCTGCAGAGTGTGGATGAAGAGATCATCCAACGACTTGATGTCCTTCGACAAAAGGCCCATAGCGCAATCCTTCCCGAGTTCTGAGATATGCCAACATGCGAGCGCCATCATCCGCTTGGCGCATCGTTCAGCCTGGGGAGAACGTCGCGGGAGAAAGCCGGTTCCCGGCCTATTCGACGGCCCGCAGATTCCGGCCCTGGAGGCGCAGCCACTCGGCCCGGGACTCGGCTTCCCCTTCCTCGAACTCGAGCGTCTCGATCTTCTGACCACGTTTCGCGATCTTGTCGGTCGAGACCCGGATCTGGGTGACGTCGTCCTGCGCCTGTCGGAAATGCGCGTCGAGCTTCGCGACCCGGGAATCGAGGCGTACCACGTCCTCGAGAAGCTTCTGCACCTCGACCTGGATCACCCGCGCCTCCTCACGGATGCGGGCATCGCGGACCAGCGCCTGCATCACCTGGATGGCGAGCGTCAGAAGCGAAGGCGACACGATGACGATACGAGCCCGGTGAGCCTTCTGGACAACATCGTCGAAATGCTCGGCCAGGTCGGCATAGATCGATTCCGCGGGCACGAACAGCATGGCGATGTCCTGCGTCTCGCCGGGGATCAGGTATTTCTCCGCGATGTCCTTCACGTGCACGAGCATGTCGTTGCGGACCCTGGCGGCGGCGCGGCTGCGGGCCTCGTCGCCCTTGGCCTCCCGGAAGAGGGTGAAGCCCTCCAGGGGGAACTTGGCATCGATCACGAGGCCGCGCTCGTCGCCCGGCAGGCGCACGAGGCAATCGGGTCTCGTGCGGTTCGACAGGGTGGCCTGAAACGCGAAAGCATTGGCCGGCAGCCCGTCCCGGACGATCGCCTCCATCCGCCCTTGCCCATAGGCGCCCCGGGTCTGCTTGTTGGACAGGATATCCTTGAGCCCGACGATCTCGCCCGTGAGGCTGGTCAGGTTCTGCTGCGCCGCATCGATCACGGCGAGCCGCTCGTTCAGCTTGGAGAGATTCTCCGTCTGGTGGCGGGTGGAGGCCTCCAGACCCTGCCCGACCCGGTGCTGCAATCCGTCGATCCGTTCCGAGATCATGCGGACGAAATCGCTCTGTCGGGTTCCGAAGACCTCCGCCATGGTGCGCATCCGACCGGTCATCTCCGACTGGGTGCGGGTGAGTTCGGCCACCTTGTCGTCCATCTCCCGCGCCCGCTCCGCCGCGATGGCGGCCTCGAGCGCCCGCTCCCGCCGCGTGCTCAGCAGAAGCGCCGTCACGAGCAGGAGGAGAAGGAGGCTCACACCCGCAATCCCCATGACGATCTGCCCCAGAGTCAGGGATGTCTGGCCGAGGATCAGGACGACGTCGTTCATGGAGCTTACTGTTCCGGTTGACGGATGCATCCGAACATAAGTGCCTCGTGCGGAAAAGCGGAATCCACGTTTCCGCGAAAACGATGCACTCATGAATGATAAGCATCGGATTGGTCCCAGAAGCGGTGTCCACTTTTGGGTCCGATGCTAAAGACGAACGATTTGACCATCCTCGTCCAACCGCTTATCTCCCGCGATCATGAGCATCAGACCCCTCGTCATCATC
This sequence comes from Microvirga sp. HBU67558, assembly GCF_018069605.1. NCBI lineage: Bacteria > Pseudomonadati > Pseudomonadota > Alphaproteobacteria > Hyphomicrobiales > Methylobacteriaceae > Microvirga > Microvirga sp. HBU67558. Next base: position 2,552 of record NZ_JAGPUP010000550.1, read on the forward strand.
CCCGATTCCAAGCTCCGCCTGGTTTCCGAGCCCGTTAAGGAAATCACGAGCGAGATCCGTCATCTGGCGGACGACATGCTGGAGACCATGTACGACGCGCCAGGCGTCGGCCTTGCCGCCATCCAGATCGGCGTGCCGGTGCGCATGGTGACCATGGACGTGTCGAAATCCGAGGACGAGCGCCAGCCGCTGGTGCTCCTCAATCCCGAGATCGTCTGGGCCTCGGAGGAAAAGCGGACTTACGAGGAAGGCTGCCTGTCGATTCCCGAATACTACGAGGAGGTCGAGCGGCCGGACCGGGTGCGGTTCCGCTACATGAACCTCCAGGGCGAGACGATCGAGCAGGATGCGGACGGGCTCCTGGCGACGTGCGTGCAGCACGAGATCGACCATCTGAACGGGGTCCTGTTCATCGACTACCTGTCGAAGCTCAAACGCGACCGGGTCATGACCAAGTTCAAGAAGGCCGCCAAGCGCGAGGCCGGAGTATGACCCTGCGCGTCGTCTTCATGGGCACGCCCGATTTCGCCGTGCCCACCTTGTCCGAAATCGTCGGCCAGGGCCACGACGTGGTTGCTGTCTATACCCGACCGCCCGCAGCCGCCGGCCGTGGGATGGAGCTGAAGCCCTCGCCCGTCCACGCGATGGCGGACCGGTTCGGCTTCCCGGTGCTGACGCCGAAGACCCTGCGCTCGGAGGAGGCGGCCGACATCTTCCGCAGCCACAATGCCGACGTGGCCGTGGTGGTGGCCTACGGCATGCTGCTGCCGAAAGCCGTCCTGGAAGCGCCGGAACTGGGCTGCCTCAACCTTCACGCCTCCCTTCTCCCCCGCTGGCGCGGCGCGGCGCCGATTCAGCGGGCGATCATGGCCGGCGACCGGGAGACCGGCGTCGCCGTCATGAGGATGGAAGAGGGTCTCGACACGGGCCCGGTCGCCATGGTCGAGCGGGTGACGATCGCGCCCGACATGAACGCGGGCGAGCTGCACGACCGGCTCATGGTTCTCGGCGCCGACCTGATGGTGCGGGCCCTCGCGGCCCTCTCCCGCGGCGGTCTGGGCTTCACGCCTCAGCCCGAGGAGGGCGTGACCTATGCCCACAAGCTCAGGAACGAAGACGCGCTGATCGACTGGACGCAGCCGGCGCAGGCGGTTCACGATCACGTCCGCGGGCTCTCGCCCTTTCCGGGGGCCTATTTCACGGCCGATTTCGGCAAGGGCCGGGAGCGCGTGAAGGTTCTGCGGGCGGCTCTCGGACAGGGCTCGGGGGCACCCGCGACACTGATCGACCATGATGGTACGATATCCTGTGGCGATGGAGCGGTCCGCCTGATCCAGGTCCAGCGCGCCGGCAAGGGGCCGGTGGCTTTCGAAGAGTTCCTGCGCGGAGTGAGGCTCGGTCCGGGCGCCCGATTTGCATGAGGTCCGGCATGGGGATCCGTCTGGAGGAAAGCGCCGATTGGTCTTCTGTCTACGCCATCTATTCCGCGGCGTTCGGGCAATCGGCGGAGGCTGATCTCGTCCGGCACATGCACCAGGATGGCGACCTGATCCTGTCGCTGATCGCCTATGGCGACGAGCCAGTGGGCCACATCGCCTATTCCCGGCTGGTCCTGCACGAGACAGGGTCGATCAGAGCGGCGGTCCTCGCCCCGCTGGCCGTGGCTCCATCCTTCCAGAAGCAGGGCATCGGCGCGGCCCTCGTCCGGGACGGGCTGAAGCGGCTCACCGATCGCGGCTACGATCTGGTCCTGGTGCTGGGCGAGCCGCACTATTACGGCCGCTTCGGGTTCGATCCGAATCTGGCGGAAAAGCTGCAAACCCCTTATGACGGCCCCTATCTTCAGGCCCTCGCCCTGTCCCCCCGGGGGACAGGCGCCCATGGCCCGGCATCCTATGCCCGGGCCTTCGCAGAGCTGGAATAACATGCCTCGCTACAAGCTTGTCGTCGAATACGATGGCACGCCCTTCACCGGTTGGCAGCATCAGACGAACGGCCTCTCCGTGCAGCAGGCGGTGGAGGACGCGATCGCGCGCTTTACGGGCGCGCCCGTCCGCGTTCATTGTGCCGGACGGACCGATTCAGGCGTTCACGCCACTCATCAGGTCGTGCATGTCGATCTCGACAAGGAGTGGCGCCCGGACACGGTGCGGGATGCCACCAATGCCCACCTGAAGCCTGCGCCGGTTGCGATCCTGTCGGCCCGGATCGTGCCCGAGACCTTCAACGCCCGCCTGTCCGCCGTGAAGCGCCACTACGTCTACCGCATCCTCAACCGCCGGGCTCCGCCGACGCTGGATGCGACCCGGGTCTGGCACGTGGCCTGGACGCTCGATGCCGACCTCATGCACGAGGCCGCGCAAGAGCTGATCGGACGGCATGACTTCACCACGTTCAGAGCCGCCGAGTGCCAGGCGAACAGTCCGGTCCGGACCCTCGACCGGCTGGACGTGGAGCGGATCGGCGACGAGATCCGCATCTATGCCTCGGCGCGCTCGTTCCTGCATCATCAGGTGCGCTCGATGACGGGCACCCTGGAGCGCGCCGGCGCCGGGCGCTGGTCCGTGGCGGACGTCCGCGCGGCTCTCGACGCAAGGGACCGGAAACGCTGCGGGCCCATGGCGCCGTCGACGGGCCTCTATCTGATCGGCGTCGATTATCCGGACCTACCCTAGGAGCGTCCGCATCGCCGATCCGACGAAGCCGTTGAGCACGATGCCGAGCACCACGATGCCGAGGGCGGGAATGCTCGCGAGCCCCAGCGTGGCCTTGGTGGCGAACCATTGCAGCCTCACGATGATGATCGCAAACGCGAGGGCGAACAGGCTGGCCAGCCCGGGAGGCGCCCAGCCGAGCAGCATGAGCATGGCCGGGACGGAGAGCACCAGCATGCCGATGACCGAGATCCAGTTGGTGACGATCACGAAGGGCACATAGGACTTCTCGAGCCGGAACCAGCGGGCGATCCAGATCATGGCGGCCGGCAGGGCGATGAAGCCCGCCACATGGCCCAGGGCGACCACGAGATCGATCCAGAGACTGTCGAGAAGGGACCGGTCCGGCTGAAGGAGCCCGAGGCGGAGGCGCTCGAAGGCCAGGGACACCACATAGGCCGGCAGCGTCAGCCAGATCGCCATGAAGGAGCGCCAGAAGCCCCGCTCGCTCATATCGAAGGACTTCAGCCCTTCCGACCTGCTGTTGAGCAGGTCGAGCGTTCCCCGGAACGAGCGGTTGACCTCATCAGCCGTGACGATCATGTGGGGCCTCATTTTTCGAAGACGATTGCCCTCGGAAATGGACGGAGCTCACAAAACGTTCCGGCAATTCTCCGACTTTAGTCTAAATAGTCAAGGTTTCTATCCGGCTCATGCCGCGAAATAGGAATCCAGCACCTTGCGGTAAATCGTTGCGAGACGATCCAAATCGGCCACGGCCACGCGCTCGTCGATCTGGTGCATGGTCTGCCCGACGAGGCCGAACTCGACGACCGGGCAATGCTTCACGATGAAGCGAGCGTCCGAGGTGCCGCCGGTCGTGGAGAGTTTCGGCTGCGAGCCGGTCGCAGCCTTGATGGCGTCGGCGACGAAGCCCACGAAGTCGTTCGGCGGGGTGAGGAAGGCCACCGCGTTGGTCGGCTCGACCGTCAGGGTGTAGCGCACCGTGTTGCCGGCGGCCTCGCGCAGGCGGCGCTCGATCTCAGCCTCCAGGCTGTGCGGCGTCCAGAGATCGTTGAAGCGGACGTTGAAGGTGGCCCGCGCCTCGGCCGGGATCACGTTGGCCGCCGGGTTGCCCACGTCGACAGTGGTCACCTCCAGGTTCGACGCGTCGAAATGGTCCGTGCCCCGGTCGAGCGGTTCCTTCAAAAGCCCTTCGAGCAGGCGCATCATCCCGGGAATGGGATTGTCCGCCAGGTGCGGATAGGCCACGTGCCCCTGCTTGCCCTCGACGGCGATCCTGCCGGTGAGCGATCCGCGCCGACCGATCTTGATCATGTCGCCGAGCTGGTTCGGATTGGTCGGCTCTCCCAGGATGCAGTGATCGAACCGCTCGCCGCGCCCCTTCGCCCATTCGAGGAGCTTCACCGTGCCGTTGACCGCCGGCCCCTCCTCGTCCCCCGTGATCAGGAAGCCGATGGAGCCCTTGAAGTCCGGGTTGCTGCGGATGAAGTCGAGCGCCGCTGCCATCATGCAGGCGATGCCGCCCTTCATGTCCACGGCGCCGCGCCCGTAGAGCTCGCCGCCGTGGATCTCGCCGCCGAACGGATCATACTGCCACCGGCCCACGTCTCCCGGCGGAACCACGTCGGTATGGCCGGCGAAGAGCAGGTAGGGCTCGCCTTTGCCGTAGCGGGCGTAGAGGTTCTCCACATCCGGCGTCCCGGGCTCGGAGAAGACCGGGCGATGAACCTCGAAGCCCGCCTCCTTGAGCACGCCCTCGATGAAGGCGAGCGCCCCGCCCTCCTCCGGCGTCACGGAGGGGCAACGGAGGAGCGATTGGGCCAGGGACAGGGGCGAGTGTTCCATCGGATCAATCCCGCAACAGCTCGTTGATTCCCGTCTTGGCGCGGGTCTGCGCGTCGACGCGCTTCACGATCACCGCGCAGTAGAGGGACGGGCCGGGGGTGCCGTCCGGGAGCGGCTTGCCGGGCAGCGAGCCGGGGACGACCACCGAATACGGCGGCACGCGGCCGACGAACACCTCGCCGGTATTGCGGTCGATGATCTTGGTCGAGGCCGAGATGAACACGCCCATGGAGAGCACCGAACCCTCGCCCACGACCACGCCTTCCACCACCTCGGAGCGGGCCCCGATGAAGCAGTTGTCCTCGATGATGGTCGGGTTGGCCTGGAGCGGCTCCAGCACGCCGCCGATGCCGACGCCGCCGGAGAGATGCACGTTCCTGCCGATCTGCGCGCAGGAGCCGACCGTCGCCCAGGTGTCGACCATGGTGCCCTCGTCCACATAGGCACCGAGATTGACGAAGGACGGCATCAGCACGACGCCGGGCGCGACATAGGCGCCGCGGCGCACGGTGCAGTTCGGAACGGCCCGGAAGCCGGCGGCCTTGAAGTCGGCCTCGGACCAGCCGTCGAACTTGGACGGCACCTTGTCCCACCAGACCGCGTTGCCGGGACCGCCCTTGATGATGCCCATGTCGTTGAGGCGGAAGGACAAAAGCACCGCCTTCTTCAGCCATTGATGCACCTGCCACTCGCCGCCGGTCTTCTCGGCGACGCGCACCTTGCCGGAATCGAGCAGGTTCATCGATTCTTCGACGGCCTCGCGCACGGCGCCCGTGGTGGACGGGCTCACATGGGCCCGGTCCTCCCAGGCGGCGTCAATGGTACGGGCGAGATCAGCGGCGGACATGGGCAACTCGGGGCAAGGGGTTTCGTTGCCGCCTGATTAGCAACGGCGCCCCGGCCTGTCACGTCATCATGTGCTGCTCACGCGCGAACCGGCCTTGTCGTGGCCGGGAGAATGCCCACCAGGTCATGGCCGGAACAGGGCCGGCCATCCCGATACGAAAAAGCTGGGCGCTCGCCAGAAGCGGGATCACCGGCACGAGGCCGGTGATGACGTGGGAGATATCAGGGCTGCCTCAAAACGACGTGCGCTGCCGGATCGCCGCCGAGAGCGTGCCCTCGTCGAGATAGTCGAGCTCGCCGCCAACCGGCACCCCATGGGCGAGCTTCGTCACCTTCACGGGCAGATGCGCGAGAAGCTCCGTGATGTAATGGGCCGTGGTCTGGCCGTCGACCGTGGCGTTCAGCGCCAGGATGATCTCCGCGACGTCGGGCTCCGAGGCGCGGGCGACGAGGCGTTCCAGGTTCAGATGCTCGGGCCGTACGCCATCAAGTGGCGAGAGCACGCCGCCGAGCACGTGATAGCGGGCATTGATCGCCCCGGAACGCTCCAGCGCCCAGAGATCCGACACGTCCTCCACCACCACGAGGATGGAGGGATCGCGCTTGGCGTCCCGGCAGACGGTGCAGGGATCCGAGGTATCGACATTGCCGCAGGACGAGCACACGACAATGCGCTCGTTGGCGATGCGCATGGCATCGCTCAACGGGTTGAGCAGCGTCTCGCGCTTCTTGATGAGATGGAGCGCCGCGCGCCTGGCGGAGCGCGGTCCGAGGCCCGGCAGGCGAGCGAGGAGCTGGATCAGGCGCTCGATCTCGGGACCGGCGACGTGCTGGGCCATTCAAGTTCTCTTCGATTGATCGGATTGCTCGAGGAACCGGTACCCGCTTCCCCGAGCGATGCTCTGCTCAGAACAGCTTCAGGCCGGGCGGCAGCGGCAGGCCCTTGGTGAGGCTCTCCATCCGCTCCTGGGCGGCCCGGTCGGCCTTGCCGCGGGCATCGTTCATGGCCGCCACGATGAGATCCTCGAGGATCTCCTTCTCGTCCGGGTTCATGAGCGAGGGATCGATATTGATCGACTTGAGGCTGCCCTTGCCGGTCACCTTCACGGTCACGACGCCGCCGCCGGCGGTGCCGTCGACCTCGAGGGTGTCGAGCTCGGCCTGGGCGTCCTGCAGCTTCTGCTGCATGGCCTGAGCCTGCTTCATCAGTCCCATGATGTCCTTCATGACCGTATCCTCGCGTTAAAACAGATCGTCGTCTTCTTCGGTCTCGTGCGCGGCCAGGGCATCGGCCTCGCCGAGGATCTCCGTTTCCGCATCCTCGCCGGCCTTCTCCGCCCGCTCGATCACGTTCACGATCTGCGCCCCGGGAAATTTCGTCAGCACCGCCTGGACCAGGGGATGGTTGGCCGCGCCTTCGCGCCGCTCGCGCTCGGCCGCGACGGCCTTCTCGTGCAGGGTCTGCCCACCCTCCTCCGACGACAGCGCCACCATCCAGCGCTCGCCCGTCCACTGCTGGAGCGCGCGGGTGAGGTCGTTGGCGATGGTGCGGCTGCCGGTCTCGGTGAGGCTGAGCTCGATGCGTCCCTCCTCGAAGCGCACGAGACGCACGTCCCGCTCGAGCTGCGCCTTGAGCACGATCTCGCGCTTCTCGCCGGCGAGCGCCACCACGTCCTCGAAGCGGCGGAGCCGCATGGTCGGCTCGGGCTGCGCGGCCTGCGGGCGCGGCTGGGGATGCGGCTGGGACGTCGCCAGGGCCATGGACCCGGAGGTCGCAGGTCCGGACGACCGCGGCCCCGGCGCGGACGGGCCGCCTGCGGGAACCGGCCCGCCATCCTTGAGGGCGCGCAGGGCCTCGTCCGGCGTCGGCAGGTCGGCCGCATAGGCGAGGCGCACGATCACCATCTCGGCCGCCGCGATGGGTCGGTTCGAGGACTGCACCTCGGGAATGCCCTTCAGGAGGATCTGCCAGGCGCGCGAGAGGGTGCGCACCGACAGCGTCTGGGCGAAGTCCGTGCCGCGGGTCCGCTCGATCTCGGAGAGAGCGGGATCCTTCGCGGCCTCGGAAATCAGCTTGAGGCGGGTGACCACGTGCGAGAAGGCCGCGAGATCGGACAGGATCACCGCCGGATCCGCCCCGGCATCGTATTGCGCGCGCAGGCCTGCGAAGGCCGCCGGTACGTCGCCGCGCATCACGGCCTCGAACAGGTCGATGACCTGGGTGCGGTCGGCCAAACCCAGCATGTCGCGCACGGTGTCGGGCGTCACCACGCCGGCCCCGTGGGCGATGGCCTGGTCCATGAGCGACAGCGAGTCGCGCGCCGAGCCTTCCGCCGCCCGGGCGATGGCGGCGAGCGCCTCCTGGTCCGCCTGCACGCCCTCGGCGGCGCAGATGCGGCCCAGATGGGCCACGAGCTTGTCGGCCTCGATGCGGCGCAGGTCGAAGCGCTGGCAGCGCGACAGGATGGTGACCGGGACCTTGCGGATCTCGGTGGTGGCGAAGATGAACTTCGCGTGCGGCGGCGGCTCCTCCAGGGTCTTCAGGAAGGCGTTGAACGCCTTCTCCGAGAGCATGTGGACCTCGTCGATGATGTAGACCTTGTAGCGCGCCGAGACCGGGGAATAGCGGATGCCGTCGATGATCTGGCGGACGTCGTCGATGCCCGTATGCGAGGCCGCGTCCATCTCCAGCACGTCCACGTGCCGCGATTCCATGATCGCCTGGCAGTGGACGCCGAGTTCGGGCATGTGGATGGTGGGGGCGCCGGAGCCGTCCTGCCTCTGGTAGTTGAGGCCGCGGGCCAGAATGCGGGCCGTGGTGGTCTTGCCGACGCCGCGGACGCCGGTCAGCATCCAAGCCTGCGGGATGCGCCCGGTCTCGAAGGCGTTCGAGAGGGTGCGCACCATCGCCTCCTGGCCGATCAGGTCGTCGAAGGTCTTGGGGCGGTACTTGCGGGCAAGGACGCGATAGGGCGAAGCCGGCGCTGAGGGAGCAGCCGCGGCGGGAAAGCCCGGCAGGGCCGGCTCGTCATTCAGGGGCGTGCCGGCTGTGGTATCGTCCATCGACTGCAAGGCTTCGGAGAAACTCTTTGAAGGTGGGAGGCTGGACGAAGACCCGTTCGGTCTCGTTAGGGCTGCTTCCTTCCGGACCTGACCCGGTTGGCGAGTGAGACGTCCCTCGCCAACCTCCCACCGGCTATATGGGCGTATCGGCGGCGAAACGCAAGTTGGAAACGAGGCTCCCTGCCCGGTCATCCCCGCTCTCCACCGGGCGCTCCGCGAAGGACCTGGAGAACACTGGCTGACACGAAGCCGCGGGCTCGGTTACATAGCGCCATGACATTCACGCTCGATTCCCGGCTCGAAGCCGACACGATTCCCGTCGGCGATCTCACGCTCTCGTCGGTCCTGCTTCTGAACGACGCACGCTTCCCCTGGTTCGTGCTCGTGCCGCGCATCGCGGGGGCGAGCGAACTCACCGACCTCTCGGAGGAGCAGTCCGCCCAGTTGATGCAGGAGATCCGTATCGCCACCCGGGTCATGCTCGAGCTTTCCAAACCCGACAAGGTGAACGTGGGGGCGCTGGGCAACATCGTGACGCAGCTTCATGTGCACGTGGTCGGGCGTTTCCGCTCCGATCCGGCCTGGCCCGGCCCCGTCTGGGGCCACGGCGCCCGCACACCCTATCCCGACCACGCGGCGAGCGCCCTGATCGAGCGCGCCGCCACCCTCTTCGCGGCAGCCTGAACCCATGACCGGACCCATCGCGTACATTTCGAACCCGCTCGTCCGCCACAGCGCCGAGCGGGACCCGGAGGCCCTCGCCAAGGCGGCGAGCGATCCGGACACCGCCATGATCGTCCTGGCCGGCGACCTGCCGGTTCTCCAGGCCGGAGAGCCCGGCACGAGCCTTCTGCCGGTCTCCGTCATGAACCGCCTCCCGGCTCATCAGGAACAGGTCTTCCTCGGAACCTTGAACGAGCGCCCGGTGGTCGCCACCCTGGCCGCGCCGGACGCGGCGGAGCTGTTCCAGGACGACCCTGCCTTCGCGGTCGTGGATCTGCGCTCCATCGCGGTGCGCGGACTCGTGCCGGCTGAGGAGCTCGGCATGCTCGCCATGGCGAAATCCCTGCTCGACTGGCACCGGCGCCACCGCTTCTGCGCCAATTGCGGCGCGCCGACGCAGCCCACCCAGGCCGGGTTCCGGCGGGATTGCGCGGCCTGCGGGGCCCAGCATTTCCCCCGCACCGATCCCGTGGTGATCATGCTGATCACCCGGGGCGACAAGTGCCTCATGGGCCGCCAGCCGCGCTTTGCCGAGAAGATGTATTCCTGCCTCGCGGGCTTCCTGGAGCCGGGCGAGACCATCGAGGACGCGGTCCGGCGGGAGACGTTCGAGGAGGCCGGCATCCGGGTGGGCGCCGTGCGCTACATGACGTCCCAGCCCTGGCCCTTCCCGTCCAACGTCATGATCGGATGCATCGGCGAGGCGCTCACCGAGGATATCGCCTTCGACGGCGAGGAGCTCGAGGATGCGCGCTGGTTCTCCAAGGACGACGTGAGGCTGATGCTGGAGGGCCGGCACGAACACTTCGCCGCCCCCGCCCCCATCGCGATCGCGAACCACCTCGTCCGGGAATGGGTGAAGGACTGACGGGCCGCGCGCCGCTCTGAGGCGCGGCGCCTTCCCGATCGGGATGGCCGGCACAAGGCCGGCCATGACGTGGCGGATGAGATCGGCCTGGGTTAGACGAAGACCGGATTGTCGGGAGGGGAATCACGAGGCCAGCCGAGGCCCGATTCCTAAGGCTGGGTCAGCTCGAACCGGTAGGCGACCTCGACCACCGGCTGGCCGCGCAGGTCGAAGGATTGCTCGGCTCCCGGCGTCCCGCCGAGCGCCTCGTAGAAGCGGCGGGCCGGGTGGTTCTCCTTCAACACCCACAGGCCCGCAGAGCGACAGCCCTGCCGGCCGAGATGATCGAGGACGCCGCGCATCAGCCGGCGGCCGAGCCCTTGCCGCTTGACCCTGTCGAGCAGGTAGATGGCGAAGATCTCGGACTCGGCGCCGAGCCGGTCGGCATTCTCGCGCCGGATCGGCCCGTCGCCGGCGAAGCCGACGATCTCGCCGCCCGCAGCTTCCGCAACGAGAAGACGGGCCCGCGGATCGGGCTGCGCGAAGGCCTTCTGCCACATCCGCGTCCGCTCCTCGACGGAGAGGCCCGCTAGCGCCTCGGGGCTCAGGAAGTCTCTGTAGGATTCGCGCCAGCCCTGGACATGGACCCTGGCGATGCCTTCCACGTCTCCCTCGACCGCATCGCGGATGAGGATGCTCACTCGGCGGCTTCCCGGATCTTCTCCCGGAACGGATCGGCCGGATAGACCCCGAGGATGCGCAGCTCGCGGGAGAAGAACTGCAGTTCCTCCAGGGCGCGCTTGAGGTTCGTCTCCTCGGGATGGCCATCGACCTCGGCATAGAACTGGGTCGCCAGGAACTCGCCCTCGAGCATGTAGCTCTCGAGCTTCGTCATGTTGATGCCGTTGGTGGCGAAGCCGCCGAGCGCCTTGTAGAGCGCGGCCGGCAGGTTGCGGACCCGGAAGACGAACGAGGTCACGGTCGGACCCTGCCCGACGGGCGCCCATTGCGGGGTCTTCGACAGGACCACGAACCGGGTGGTGTTGTGGGCCTCGTCCTCCACGTTCTCCGCCAGGATCTTCAGGCCATAGATGTCGGCCGCCATGCGGGGCGAGAGCGACGCCCGGGTCGGATCCTTCCACTCGGAGACCTCCCGGGCCGAGCCCGCCGTGTCACCGGCTACGTGGGCTTTCAGCCCGAGCTTGCGGATGATCTTGCGGCATTGGCCCAGCGCATGGACGTGGCTGTAGACCTCCTTGACGGTGCCGAGATCCGCACCCGGGATCGCCATGAGGTGAAAGTGGATCGGCAGGAAGTGCTCGCCGACGATATGCAGTCCGGAGGTCGGCAGCATATGGTGGATGTCGGCCACGCGCCCGGCGATCGAGTTCTCGATCGGGATCATGGCAAGACCCGCCGGGCCTTCGTTGACGGCCGCCAGGGCGTCCTCGAAGGTCGGGCACGGGAGAGGCTCCCAGTCGGGACGCGCTTCCGAGCAGGCCGTGTGGGAATTGGCGCCCAGCTCGCCTTGGAAAGAAATCAGCTTGCTCATGATGGCCTCCTAGCGCATCGCGGGGAAAAAGTGGGCTCGGTTTTCCGCTCCGAACCATGCGCTGTTTCAAAGACGAGGCATCGGATCGCTCCCAAAAGTGGAGACCACTTTCGGGCCCGATGCCCTGGATGCGAGGATCTCGCGCGCCCTGTCGAGATCGTGAGGGGTATCTACGCCCAGCGGCACGTCGTCGACTACCACGGCGTCGATGCGCATCCCGGCCTCGAGCGCCCGCAGCTGCTCCAGCTTCTCACGGGTCTCCAGCGGCGACGGCTTGAGGCCGACGAAGCGCTGCAGTGCCCTGCGACGATAGGCGTAGAGGCCGATGTGGTGATAGAGCGGACCGTCGCCATACGGCGCCGTCGCCCGGGTGAAATAGAGGGCGCGGAAGCGGCCGGCTGAGAGCGGGCTCCCCACCATCTTGACCACGTTGGGGTTGGTTCTCTCCTCCTCGCGCCCGATGACGGCCACGAGGGTCGCGATGTCGACCGCCGGATCCGCGAGCGGCACGATGGAGGCCGCGATGGCGGCCGGGTCGATGGTCGGCAGGTCGCCCTGGACGTTCACGATCACGTCGTGCCGGCCCTCCGGGTCGAGCTTTTCCACAGCCTCGAAGATGCGGTCGGATCCGGACGCGTGATCGGCCCGGGTCATGACCGCCTGCCCGCCGGCCCTGGCGATGGCCTCGGCAATGTCGGGCGCATCCGTCGCCACGGCGACCGGCCCGATCCCGGCCTCCACGGCCCGGCGCCACACATGGACGATCATGGGCTCGCCGGCGATCTCGGCCAGAGGCTTGTTCGGCAGTCGGGTCGCGGCAAGGCGGGCGGGAATGAGGATGAGGGGATCGGACATGGTGCGGTCTTCGACGGGAACTGCGCGTCCTTAGAACATCGGCTCTAAAAGGGGAAGCAGGGACCGTTTGTCCCTGCCCGGAGCCGGATCTTCGGCTGGCCTCGGACGTTTGAGCCCCGTGCTGCGACCACGAGAGCGGCGAAAACTCCTGGAAACCCCATTGTCAAAACCCCATTACTACGGCTAAGCAACGGCCCTATCGCGGGCACCCGCCCGCGGATCCGTTCTGCTGCGCTGATTTCGCCGGTGTACGAAGGCGAGGAGAGCCTAACTGATGAATATCGAGACCAATAAGATCGCGGGCGCCGTTTTCGGTTCGCTTCTCTTCGTGGTCGGCGTCAACGTTATCGCCGGCGGCCTGTTTGCCCCCCATAAGCCCGCAGTCCCCGGTTACGACCTCCCGGCACCCGAAGAGGCGGCCGCCGGTGGCGCCGCCGCTCCTGCCGAGCCGGCGCAGCCGCTTCCGGTTCTCCTGGCCAGCGCCGATCCGGCCAAGGGTCAGGCTCAGTCCAAGAAGTGCGCCGCCTGCCACACCCTCGACAAGGGCGGCGCGAACAAGGTCGGTCCGAATCTCTATGGCGTCGTCGGACGTCCGGTCGCCTCGCACGAAGGCTTCAACTACTCGGCCGCCATGAAGGCCCACGGCGGCAACTGGACCTACGAGGCCCTGGACGCCTTCGTCCACAATCCGAAGCAGGCGACGCCCGGCACCATCATGGCCTTCGCGGGCCTCGCCGGTGCCAAGGACCGGGCGGATCTGCTGGTCTACCTGCGAACCCTGTCCGACAGCCCGGTTCCGCTGCCGGCCGCTCAGTAAGATCGCTCCGCAAGATTCTTGCACCCATCACATTTCGGAAAGCCGGGCACGAAGGCCCGGCTTTTTCTTTGGCCCCCGTGGTTTTGCGGGTTATCCCTTGCGCTCGCCCCGTTGCGCACAAAATCTAACGGGACGACAGACGCCTCACCCTTCAGGAGACGCCGTGTGATCCGCACCCTTCTGCCGAGCTTTCTGGCTGCCTGCCTCGCCTTCACGCCCCTTGCAGCCCAGGAAGCCCCATGGCGGCACGGCGCGGCTCTCCTCGACGAGCCCAGATATCCGCAAGGCTTCGCGCATTTCGACTACGTCAACCCGAATGCCCCGAAGGGCGGCCTTGTGCGCCTGGGAGCGCTCGGCACCTTCGACAGCTTCAATATCGTCGTGGCCGGCGTGAAAGGATCGCCCGAGCAGGGGCTCGGCCTCGTCTACGAGACCCTGACCACCTCGGCCCTCGACGAGGCGAACGCCGCCTACGGGCTGCTCGCGGAATCCTTCTCCTATCCCGAGGATTATTCGTCCGTGAGCTTCCGGCTGCGGCCGGAGGCGCGCTGGCATGACGGCAAGCCCGTGACGGCGGACGACGTGATCTTCTCGTTCGAGACCCTGAAGGCCAACAGCCCGACTTATGCGTTCTACTATGCCAACGTCACCAAGGCCGAGAAGGTGAGCGACCGCGAGGTCAGGTTCACGTTCGACGAGAAGGGCAACCGCGAATTGCCGCAGATCATGGGGCAGCTGACGGTCCTGCCGAAGCACTGGTGGGAGGGAACCGCCCCCGATGGGCGCAAGCGCGACGTGACGCAGACCATGCTGGAGCCGCCGCTCGGCTCAGGCCCCTATCGTCTCAAGACCTTCGAGCCCGGCCGCAACGCGTCCTACGAGCGCGTGAAGGACTATTGGGGCGAGAGGATCAACGTGAACGTCGGGCAGAACAACTTCGACGAGATCCGCTACGAGTATTACCGGGATGCGACGGTGCTGCTCGAAGCCTTCAAGGCCGACCGCCTCGACTTTCGCACGGAGAACAGCGCGCGCAACTGGGCGACCGGATACGATTTCCCGGCGCGCCAGGAAGGCCGCGTGATCCTGGAAGAGTTTCCGTTCCGCGCCACCGGCGTGATGCAGGCCTTCGTGCTCAACATGCGGCGCGACAAGTTCAAGGATCAGCGCGTCCGCCGGGCCTTCAATCTCGCCTTCCCGTTCGAGGAGCTGAACAAGACGATCTTCTACGGCCTCTACGAGCGGCCCTCGAGCTACTTCTACGGGCTCGATCTCGCATCGTCCGGACTGCCTGAAGGCGAGGAGCGGGCGATCCTCGAAAGCGTCCGCGACAAGGTCCCGGCCTCCGTCTTCACGACGCCGTACACGAACCCGGTCAACGACTCGCCCGAGACGATCCGCAACAACCTGCGCGAGGCCGACCGGCTGCTCAAGGAGGCCGGCTGGGAGATCAGGAACGGCCGCCGGGTCAACGCGAAAGGCGACGTCCTGACCGTGGAGCTGCTCAGCAGCAGCCCCAACGAGGAGCGGGTGTTCCTGCCCTACAAGGCGTCCCTGGACCGCCTCGGCATCGTGGCTTCGGTGCGCACCATCGACGACGTGCAGTATACGAATCGCACCCGGTCCTTCGACTTCGACATCGCCACCGGTCTGTGGCCGCAATCGCTCTCGCCCGGCAACGAGCAGCGCGAGTTCTGGGGCTCGCAGGCGGCGGCGCGCGACGGCTCGCGCAACCTTGCGGGCATCGCCGATCCCGGCGTCGACGCGCTCATCGACCGGGTGATCTTCGCCAAGAACCGCGACGAGCTCGTCGCCGCCACCAAGGCGCTCGACCGCGTCCTTCTCGCCCATGATTACGTGGTCCCGCAATGGACCTCGCTGAAGCAGCGCACGGCGCGCTGGAACCGCTACAGCCATCCCGACACCATGCCACGCTACGGCGGCGCCGCGTTCCCGACCATCTGGTGGTATGACGAAGCCAAGGCGGCCAAGACGGGAGCCCCGCGATGAGAACCTTCAACCGCCGCCTCATCCTCAAGACGGGAGCAGCCGGCGCCGCTCTTTCCTTGCTGCCCCGCATCGGCATGACGCAGGAGGGCGAGACGGAGACGCACGGCCTGTCCAGTTTCGGCGAACTGAAGCAGGCGCCGGACTTCAAGCATTTCGACTACGTGAATCCCGCCGCGCCGAAGGGCGGCACGCTGGCGATCCAGATCAAGCAGACCACCGGCAACCAGAACTTCGACACCTTCAACACCCTCAACGTCTTCGTGCTGCGGGGCGACGGCGCAGCCGGCATGACGGGCACGTTCGACACCCTGATGGCCGGCTCGGCCGATGAACCGGATGCGCTCTACGGCCTCGTGGCGAAAAGCGTCCGCGTTTCCAACGACAAGCTCACCTACCGCTTCATCCTGCGGCCCGAGGCGCGCTTCCACGACGGCTCGAGGCTGACCGCGAAGGACGCGGCGTTCTCCCTGAACATCCTGAAGACCAAAGGCCACCCTGTCTTCAGCCAGCTCCTGGCTCAGATGGCTTCGGCAGAAGCGGAATCGGACGGGATCCTGCGCGTCCAGTTCACGCCGCAGCGCAGCCGCGACATCCATCTCATCGTGGCCGGCATGCCGATCTTCTCCGAGCGCTCCTGGCAGGGCAAGGATTTCGAGGCCTCGACCCTGGAGGCGCCGCTCGGCTCCGGTCCCTACAAGGTCGGCCGCTTCGAGGTGGGCCGCTTCATCGAGTTCGACCGTGTCCCGGACTACTGGGCCAAGGATCTGCCAGTGAATGTCGGGCAGAACAACTTCGATCGCATCCGATACGAATATTTCCGCGATCGCACGGTCGCGTTCGAGGCGTTCAAGAACGGCACGCTCAACTATCACGAGGAATTCACCTCCCGCACCTGGACGACCGGATACGACTTTCCCGCCATGCGCGAAGGCCGGGTGAAAAAGGAAGAAATCTCGAACGATTCTCCCTCGTCCATCCAGGGCTGGTACTTCAACACGCGGCGCGAGGCTTTCAAGGATCCGCGCATCCGCGAAGCCATCGGCCTCGCGTTCGATTTCGAGTGGACGAACACCAACATCATGTTCGGCCTCTACCGGCGCACGACGTCGTTCTTCGAGAACAGCGACATGAAGGCCGTGGGCAAGCCCTCGCCGGAGGAGCTCGCCCTGCTCGAGCCGTTCCGCGACAAGCTGCCCGCCTCGGTGTTCGCGGATCCCGTTGTTCCGCCGGTCTCCGACGGTTCCGGGCAGGACCGGCAGCTGCTGCGCAGGGCCGACGAGCTCCTGCGGCAGGCGGGCTGCAAGCGTGACGGCGGCGTGCTGAAGCTGCCGAACGGCCAGCCCTTCGCCATCGAGTTCCTCGATTTCCAGCCCTCGCTCCAGCCGCACACCCAACCGTTCCAGAACAACCTGAAGCGCCTGGGCATCGACGCGCGCTCGCGTATCGTGGATGCGGCCCAGTATCAGCAGCGCCTGAACGAGTATGATTTCGACATGACGAGCCGCGCCCTCGTCGGATCCACGACGCCGGGCGACAGCCTGCGGACCGTCTACGGCTCCCAATCGGCCAGGACCCCGGGAGCGCAGAACCTCGCCGGCATCGCCGACCCCGCCGTCGACGCCCTGATTGAGCGGATCGGCAACGCCCAGTCGCGCCAGGATCTGAACATCGCCTGCCGTGCCCTGGACCGGGTCCTCCGTTCGGGCCATTATTGGGTGCCCATGTGGTACCGGGCCAGCGAGTGGCTGGCCTATTGGGACCAGTTCTCGCGCCCGCAGACCAAGCCCCGCTTCGCCTCGGGCGCGCCGGGGACCTGGTGGTACGACGCCGAGAAGGCGAAGCGGATCGGGAGAGGATAAGGCTTGGACAGGACTCTGACGCCACACGGGGCGACGCATCGCGGCTTCGGTCGCATGCCGGACGACGGCCTGGACGATACATCCGGCTTGAACGACCTCGACCTCGGCCGCATCGGCCGCAACTCCTGAAGGCGCCTGATGCTCGCCTATATCGCACGCCGCGTACTTCTCATGATCCCGACCATCCTCGGGATCATGCTCATCTCCTTCGTGCTGGTGCAGTTCGCGCCCGGCGGTCCCGTCGAGCGCATCATCGCGCAGCTTCAGGGCCAGGATTCCGGCGCGTCCTCGCGCATCTCCGGCGGCGGAAGCGATTTCGGCGCGCAGAGCCCCGGCGGGGCCGGTACAGGTGATGCCTCGTCCTCGCGCTACCGCGGCGCTCAGGGGCTCGACCCGCAATTCATCAAGCAGCTCGAGGCCCAGTTCGGTTTCGACAAGCCGGCCTACGAGCGCTTCCTGAAGATGCTGTGGGATTATGCCCGCTTCGATTTCGGCAAGAGCTACTTCCGCGACATCTCGGTCCTGGAGCTCATCAAGGAGAAGCTTCCGGTCTCGGTCAGCCTGGGCCTGTGGATGACGCTCCTCTCCTATGCGATCTCCATTCCCCTGGGCATCAAGAAGGCCGTGCAGGACGGCTCCTCCTTCGACATATGGACCTCCGCCATCGTCATCATCGGCTACGCCATTCCGGGCTTCCTCTTCGCGATCCTGCTGATCGTGCTGTTCGCCGGCGGCTCGTTCTGGCAGATCTTCCCCCTGCGGGGCCTCACGTCCGAAAACTGGGCCTTCATGCCCTGGTACAGCCAGATCGTCGATTACTTCTGGCACTTGGTGCTGCCGATCACCGCCATGGCGCTCGGCGCCTTCGCCACCTCGACCCTGCTGACGAAGAACTCGTTCCTCGACGAGATCCGCAAGCAATACGTGCTGACCGCGCGCATGAAGGGTCTGTCCGAGCGCCAAGTGCTCTATGGCCACGTCTTTCGAAATGCGATGCTCATCGTGATCGCGGGCTTCCCGGGAGCCTTCATCGGGGCGTTCTTCGCCGGCGCGCTGCTCATCGAGACGATCTTCTCCCTCGATGGCCTTGGGCTCCTCTCCTTCGAGTCCATCGTGAACCGCGACTATCCGGTGGTCTTCGCCAACCTCTACATCTTCTCCCTGATGGGCTTGGCGGTGAACCTGCTCTCGGACCTCACCTATACCTGGATCGATCCGCGGATCGACTTCGAGACCCGGGAGGCGTGAGATGAACGAGAACGTGCCCCTGGTCTCGCCGGCCTCCTCGCCGGTCGCCCCGCCCCTGCCGAAAGAGGGCTTCATCAGGCTCTCGCCGCTGAATCGGCGGCGGCTTCAGAACTTCAAGGCCAACCGTCGCGGCTACTGGTCGTTCTGGATCTTCATGATCCTCTTCGTGCTCAGCCTCTTCGCGGAGCTGATCGCCAACGACAAGCCGATCCTCGCCTCCTACAAGGGCGAGCTGCTCTATCCGGCCTTCGTGGATTACCCGGAGGAGAAGTTCGGCGGCTTCCTGGCTCAGACCGATTACCGCGATCCGGTCATCGCCAAGGAGATCCAGGACAACGGCTGGATGCTCTGGGCGCCGGTCCGCTTCTCCTACAACACGCACAATCTCGACCTTCCCGTTCCCGCACCGGCCCCGCCCACCTGGATGCTCACCGACGAGCAATGCCGCCCCATCGCCGAGCGCACCGGCGGCACCGGCTGCCGGGACATCGAGTGGAACTGGCTCGGGACCGACGACCAGGGGCGCGACGTCGTCGCGCGCCTGATCTACGGGTTCCGCATCTCGGTTCTGTTCGGCCTCACCCTGGCCGGCATCTCATCCATCGTGGGCATTCTCGCCGGTGCCGTGCAGGGCTATTACGGCGGCTGGACCGACCTCCTGTTCCAGCGCTTCATCGAGATCTGGACGGCGATCCCGTCGCTTTACCTCCTCATCATCATCTCGGCCGTCATCACGCCGAGCTTCTTCGTGCTGCTCGGCATCCTGCTGCTGTTTTCCTGGGTGTCGCTGGTGGGCGTGGTGCGCGCCGAGTTCCTGCGCGCCAGGAATTTCGAATACGTCCGTGCCGCCCGGGCTCTGGGACTGTCCAACGGCACCATCATGTTCAAGCACCTCCTGCCGAACGCCATGGTGGCGACGCTGACCTTCATGCCGTTCATCATCAACGGCTCGATCTCGACGCTCACCTCCCTGGACTTCCTCGGCTTCGGCCTGCCGCCCGGCTCGCCCTCGCTCGGCGAACTGCTCGCCCAGGGCAAGGCCAACCTTCAGGCGCCGTGGCTCGGCCTGGCGGGCTTCTTCGTGATCGCCATCATGCTCAGCCTCCTCATCTTCATCGGCGAAGCGGTGCGCGACGCCTTCGATCCGCGGAAGACGTTTCGATGACCGAGCCCCTCCTCTCCGTCCAGGATCTCTCCGTCGCCTTCCGGCAGGGCGCGGGCGACATGCTGGCGGTCGACCGCGTGTCTTTCGACGTCATGCCGGGCGAGACGGTGGCGCTGGTGGGCGAGTCCGGTTCGGGCAAGTCCGTCACGGCCCTGTCCGCCCTCAAGCTGCTGCCCTATCCGTCCGCGCATCACCCGTCCGGGCGCATCCTGTTCAAGGGCAAGGACCTGATCGCCGCCGACGAGGACGAGATGCGCAAGGTCCGGGGCGACGACATCACCATGGTGTTCCAGGAGCCGATGACATCGCTCAACCCGCTCCACACCATCGACCGGCAGATCGGCGAGATCCTCACGCTTCACCGGGGCCTCTCGGATCGCCAGGCCCGCGCCCGCACGCTCGAACTCCTGCAGCTCGTCGGCATCCGGGACGCGGAAAGCCGCCTGGGCGCATACCCGCACCAGCTCTCCGGCGGCCAGCGCCAGCGCGTGATGATCGCCATGGCGCTCGCCAATGAGCCAGATCTGTTCATCGCCGACGAGCCGACCACCGCCCTCGACGTGACCGTGCAGGCGCAGATCCTGAAGCTCCTCGCCGAGCTGAAGAGTAGGCTCAACATGTCGATGCTGTTCATTACCCATGACCTTGGCATCGTGCGAAAAGTGGCCGACCGCGTCTGCGTGATGCTCAAGGGCAAGATCGTCGAGCAGGGAACGGTCGCCGAGGTGTTCGGCAACCCTCAGCATCCCTACACGCAGAGGCTCTTGGCCGCGGAACCGAAGGGCCGCGCCAATCCGGTTCCGAACGATGCGCCTGTGATCGTCGATGCCGGACCGATCAAGGTCTGGTTTCCGATCAAGCGCGGCTTCTTCCAGAAGACCGTCGGTCATGTGAAGGCGGTCGACGGCGTGTCCGTGAGGGTGCGCCGGGGCGAGACCGTCGGGGTGGTGGGCGAATCCGGTTCGGGCAAGACGACGCTCGGTCTTGCCATCCTGCGCCTCGTGCAGTCAGAAGGCCCGATCGTCTTCCTCGGCAACCGCATCGACGGCATGCGCGGAAAAGAGATCCGCCCGATGCGCAAGGACCTGCAGGTGGTGTTCCAGGATCCCTACGGCTCCCTCTCGCCGCGCATGTCCGTGGCCGAGATCGTCGAGGAAGGGCTGTTGGTCCAGAACAAGGCGCTCTCTTACGCGCAGCGCCGCGAGATCGTCGCCAAGGCGCTGCAGGATGTCGGCCTCGACCCGTCGACCATGGACCGCTATCCGCACGAATTCTCCGGCGGCCAGCGCCAACGCATCGCCATCGCCCGCGCCATGGCGCTCGAACCGCAATTCATCATGCTCGACGAGCCGACCTCGGCCCTCGACATGTCCGTGCAGGCGCAGATCGTGGAATTGCTGCGCGACCTTCAGAAGCGGCGCAACCTTGCCTACATGTTCATCAGCCACGATCTCAAGGTGGTGCGGGCGCTCGCGAACCACGTGGTGGTGATGCAGAACGGCAAAATCGTCGAGGAAGGATCGGCCGAGAGCATCTTCGCCGCCCCCCGCACCGATTATACCCGGGCGCTCTTCGCCGCCGCCTTCAATCTCGAGACGGCTGCCTCGAACGCCGTTCGAGACTAGGGCTTACAAGTTTTCCATCATGGATGCGCACCACCATTCGGCCGGCCGTCAGCATCACGGGCATTCCCATGCCCCTCAGGCCGGCCACGGACGTGCCTTCGCGATCGGCATCATGCTCAATCTCGCCTTCGTGGCCATCGAGGCGGGATACGGCTTCTGGGCCGATTCCATGGCCCTGCTCTCGGATGCCGGCCATAACTTGAGCGACGTGCTCGGCCTCGCCATCGCGTGGGGCGCGGCCCTGCTCGCGCGGCGCGGACCCACCGAGCGGTTCACCTACGGGCTGCGCTCGAGCTCTATCCTGGCCGCTTT
Organism: Microvirga sp. HBU67558; assembly: GCF_018069605.1. Taxonomy (NCBI): domain Bacteria; kingdom Pseudomonadati; phylum Pseudomonadota; class Alphaproteobacteria; order Hyphomicrobiales; family Methylobacteriaceae; genus Microvirga; species Microvirga sp. HBU67558. Next base: position 23,997 of record NZ_JAGPUP010000550.1, read on the forward strand.
GTTCAACGCCCTCCTCCTGCTGGTCGCGGTGGGCGGCATCGTCTGGGAATCCGTCCAGCGGCTGATCGAGCCGACGCCGGTCGCGGCCGGCACCATGATGGTCGTGGCCGCCATTGGCATTCTCGTGAACGGGTTCACGGCGTTCCTGTTCATGGGCGGCCAGCACGACCTCAACATCCGCGGCGCGTTCCTCCACATGGTGGCGGATGCGGCCGTGTCCCTTGGGGTCGTTCTCGGAGGCCTCGCCATCCTCTGGACCGGAGCCGATTGGATCGATCCGGTTCTGAGCCTCGTCATCGCGGCCGTCATCGTCTGGGGAACCTGGGGGTTGCTGAAGCAGTCTCTGGCGCTGTCCCTCCACGGCGTGCCGCACGGCATCGCCGTGCCGGCGGTGCGGCGATCGCTCGAAGCGATGCCGGGCGTCGCCCGGGTCCACCACCTCCATGTCTGGGCGGTGAGCACCACCGAGACGGCGATGACGGCTCATCTCGTCATGCCCGGCGGGCATCCGGGCGACCGCTTTCTGGCGGAGGCTCAGCGGGAGCTGAGAGCCCATTTCGGGATCGGGCACGCGACCCTTCAGATCGAGATCCACCGGCCGGGGACCGACGATCACGGCCAGGAATGCCCGCTCGATCAGCATGTCCATGCCCATGAGGGGCACGATCATGGGGGACACCCCCACCCTTAGAGAGCATCGCATCTTTCCCCGCAATGCCGTATCAGTCGTGATTCTCGCGGCTTGAAGGACAGGACGACATGCCTCGCGCTCTTCTCATCGTGCTCGATTCCGTCGGTATCGGCGGGGCCGAGGATGCGGACGTCTATGGCGATGCCGGCGCCGACACGGTCGGGCATATCGCCGAGGCCTGCGCGGCCGGCCGGGGCGACCAGGCGGGCCTCCGTGAGGGCCCGCTTCGGCTCCCGCACTTGACGACGCTCGGCCTCGGCGCGGCCTGCGAGGCCTCGTCGGGACGCGTGCCGCCCGGTCTGGCGCCGCAGATTGCCTTGAAGGGCTCTCCGAAAGGCTTCTGGGGTTACGGGGTCGAGACCTCCCGGGGCAAGGACACGCCCTCGGGCCATTGGGAGATCGCGGGCGTCCCCGTCACCTTCGACTGGGGCTACTTCCCCAACACGGTTCCGACCTTCCCGGAGGAACTGACTGCGGCGTTCGTCGCGCGCGGCGCACTTCCGGGCATTCTCGGCAACAAGCACGCCTCCGGCACCGCCGTCATCGACGAGTTCGGCGCGGAGCACATGCGCACCGGAAAGCCGATCTTCTACACGTCCGTCGACAGCGTACTGCAGATCGCCGCCCACGAGGAAACCTTCGGGCTGGAGCGGCTCTACGAGCTCTGCCGGATCGGGCGCGAGCTCTGCGACGCCTACAAGATCGGCCGCGTGATCGCCCGCCCCTTCGTCGGCTCGCCCGAGGGTGGTTTCAGGCGCACCGGCAACCGCAAGGACTTCGCCACGCCGCCGCCGGCCGACACCATCCTGGACACGTTGACGAAGGCCGGGCGCCCGGTGGTCACGGTCGGCAAGATCGGCGACATCTTCGCCCATCGCGGCACCGGCCGGGAGGTGAAGCCCAACGGCAACGACGCCTGCCTGTCCGCCGCCATCGCGGCGATGAAGGACCTGCCGGACGGCGGCTTCGTCTTCGCCAACCTGGTCGATTTCGACAGCGAGTTCGGCCATCGCCGCGACATTCCCGGCTATGCTGCCGCCCTGGAGGCCTTCGACCGGCGCATCCCGGAGATCGAGGCGGCTCTGAAGGACGGCGACCTCGTCATCATCACGGCCGATCACGGCAACGATCCCTCCTGGCCGGGCTCCGACCATACCCGCGAGCACGTGCCGATCCTGAGCTTCGGGCAGGGCGTGACGCAGGGACCGATCGGCCGGCGCGAGAGCTTTGCCGATATTGGCGCAACTGTGTTGCATCATCTCCGCCTTGGCGTTAACAATAGTGGGAGATCCTGGCTAACTCAGTGAGTCATGCATGAAAGCCTCAGCGATCCGTCTGGGCTGGATTGTCTCGGCAATTCTGGCGACATGCCAAGGACAAGCTGCAGCAGAAGATCAATGCGCGGCTGCTATCTCTGGTCTCAAAGCTGAGATGATTGCAGCCGCAGCCGTGCGGGATGAGTACAAGCACATCAAAAATCGAAAAGGGAGGTGCGTATACATAAACTCCCAAATAAAGTTCCTGACCGAAGCAAGTAGGATGCTCGGGTTGTGCGACCATCTTCGCCCTTCTGAACGCTCATCTCTCATCGAGAAGAACGCGAATCTTCTCCAACGGGCCAAAGCTCTGCGGTTTAGATACTGCGGCCAGCAAGTTGCTGAAGCTTCATCTTTATTTCAGATCGACGCTGCGCCCGAGCCGATTTTGGGGCATTGACGGCCCCGCAACTTTGGATCAGTCTCCCATAGATCGTATGGAGGCTCTCCGACGATCGGTCGAGGGAGTCTTCCCGTTTTTGCGTGGAAGATCGTTCATGACCTCGCCTAACCGCTCGACCCATATCCGGCTCACCTCCCATCCCGAGCCGAATGCCGGCACCATCAAGCATCCGATCAAGTGGGGAGCGAAGGATCCCCAGGAGCGCGGCCCGATCATCGGGACCGTGACCAATCCGGCCGACCGCAACGTGATCGGCGCCCACGGCGGCTCCTACTCCCTCTACCGGGCGCTCGCCATCTCGGCACGGGCGCTCAACCCCTTGGCACGGCCCGATCTTCACAACACCCATCCGACCGCCGAGATCGGTCCGCATCCGCAGTGGTTCGAGCCGGGCAGGATCGTGTCCCTCGATCCCTGGGGCCATCTGGTCGGCGAAGTCTACAAGGACGAGATCGCCGGCGGTCTCGACATCCGCCCGAGCATCGCAGTCACCAAAGCGCGCCTCAACATGCCCGAGATCCTCGGCGCCATGGGGGCGAAGCGCTTGAAGGCCGACGGCGGCTTCCTGCACGAATCCGGCGACATCTCGGTCACGAAGATCGCGGTCGATCCGGTCTGGTACCTGCCCGGCATCGCCCAGCGCTTCGGCTGCTCCGAGGGCGAGTTGCGCCGTACCCTGTTCGAGCAGACCGGCGGCATGTTCCCGGAGCTCGTCACCCGGCCCGACATGAGCGTATTCCTGCCGCCGATCGGCAACACCACGGTCTACGTGGTCGGCGACGTGTCGCGCCTGAGCGACCCGAAGACCCGCATCGCCTGCCGGGTCCACGACGAATGCAACGGCTCGGACGTGTTCGGCTCCGACATCTGCACCTGCCGCCCCTACCTCGTGCACGGCATCGAGGAATGCGTGCGGGAAGCCCAGGAGGGTGGCGTCGGCGTGATCGCCTATAATCGCAAGGAAGGCCGGGCGCTCGGAGAAGTCACCAAGTTCCTCGTGTACAATGCCCGCAAGCGGCAGGAAGGCGGCGACCAGGCCACCACCTATTTCGAACGCACCGAATGCGTGGCAGGCGTGCAGGACGCGCGCTTCCAGCAGCTGATGCCTGACGTTCTGCAATGGCTCGGCATCCGGCGCATCGACAGGCTCATGTCCATGTCGAACATGAAGTACGACGCCATCACCGGATCGGGCATCGAGGTGGTCGAGCGCGTGCCGATCCCGGCCGAGCTGGTGCCCCCGGATGCACAGGTGGAACTGGAGGCCAAGAAGGCTGCCGGCTACTACACGCCCGATGGCGCGCCGGATGCGTCGGAACTCGAGCGCGTGAAGGGCCGCGATCTGGAGCGGTTCTGACGCTCGCATCTTAACCTTCTCGTCAAACGGTCGCGCGCCGGGATGCTGCGCGGCCACGAGACTATGCTATCGCTCCCGACCCGAGAGCACCGGAGCCCCGCGTGACGGACCAGACTGACCTGTCTTCAGAGACCAAAGCCGCCCGAAGCCTCTTGACCGCGGCAGCGGTGCGCGAACGCTCGCACCAGCTCCTGCAAGCGGGACTTGAAGGCCGTCTCGATCATTTCACGGTCGATCTCGGCCGGCTCGAGCCCTGCGCCGAGGAGGTCGTGACGACGATCCGCGAGGCCTATCCGTCCCTCGACATTCCCTTCCATGCCCGTTGGCGCCACTTCGCCGCCGGCGGCCATGAGCGGTGGGATGCGGTGATGCACGGCGCCCCCTGGGAAACCGCTGCCGACATGGCCCGCTCGGCCTTCGATCTCGCCATCGTGTCCGTCCTGCTCGATGCGGGCGCGGGCGCGCAATGGCGCTACGAGGAGGGCCGCACGGGCGAGACGTATATCCGGTCCGAAGGTCTGGCGGTGGCGAGCTTCGACATGTTCGTGAGCGGCGCCTTTTCCAGCAGGCCGGAAGACCCGTTCCGCGTGGACGCGGATGTCCTGATGACCCTCACGCCCGAGGACTTGGCATCCGGCTTCCAGGTCTCAGACGACAATCCGCTCGTGGGTCTCGAGGGCCGCGCCGCTCTGCTCAACCGCCTGGGCCGCGTCGTCGCGACGAACCCGGACATCTTCGGCCAGGTCGACGATCCGAGGCCAGGCGGGCTGTTCGATGTCATCGCGGCAACCTCCGAGGACGACGAGATCAAGGCGACATCCATTCTCGAGGCGCTGCTCACCCACCTTGGTGCCATATGGCCGGGCCGCATCACCCTGGGCGGGGTTGACCTCGGCGATACCTGGCGCCATCCCCTGGTGGAAGCGTCGGATGTCACGAAGGGATTGATCCCCTTCCACAAATTGTCCCAGTGGCTGTCCTATTCGCTGATCGAGCCGCTCGAATGGGCCGGGTTCACCGTCATCGATGTTGATGGCCTCACAGGCCTGCCCGAATACCGCAACGGTGGCCTTTTTCTCGACACGGGCGTGATCGCCCTCAAAGACCCGGCCGACGCCGCCCGCGCTCACGCGGTGGATTCCCGGCTTGTGGTGGAATGGCGGGCCTTGACCGTGGCTCTTCTCGACCGCATTGCCGAACCAATCCGGGCGAAACTAGGATTCGCGGCAGGCGACTTTCCCCTGGCCAAGGTGCTGGAAGGCGGCACCTGGGCGACGGGGCGAAGACTGGCGAAGGAGAGGTGCGGCGACGGCTCGCCCCCTCTCAGCGTGATCAGTGACGGGACAGTGTTTTAGATGAATCAGCAGACGACGATCAAAGAGGGAAAAAGCATGCAGGGCGTCACGGTGGTCGATCATCCGCTGGTTCAGCACAAGCTGACCCTGATGCGGGACAGGGAGCGCTCGACGAAAGGCTTCCGCCAGCTCCTCAACGAAATCGGCATGCTGCTCTGCTACGAGGTCACCCGCGACCTGCCCATGGAGCGCATCCAGATCGAGACGCCGCTCACCACCATGGAAGGCGCGCAGATCGCCGGCAAGAAGCTCGTTTTCGCCCCCATCCTGCGCGCGGGCGTCGGCTTCCTCGACGGCATGCTCACACTGGTGCCCGCCGCCCGTGTGGCCCATATCGGCCTCTACCGGGATCCGGAATCCCTCCAGGCCGTGGAATACTACTTCAAGGCTCCCTCGGACCTTGCCGACCGCATGGTTCTGGTACTCGACCCGATGCTGGCAACGGCCAACTCCGCGGTGGCGGCCATCGACCGGCTGAAGGAGCGCGGCGCCAAGGACCTGCGCTTCGTCTGCCTGCTCGCGGCGCCCGAGGGCATCGAGAAGCTGCGCGGCGCGCATCCGGACGTAGATATCTGGACCGCGTCCATCGACGAGCGCCTCAACGACCACGGCTATATCGTGCCGGGCCTCGGCGATGCCGGCGACCGGATGTACGGAACGCGCTAATCAAGGATCATCCATCTTGCGCTTCATCGTCGCCGATTGGGGAACGACCCGCTTTCGTGGCTACTTGATCGAGGACGAAACCATTCTCGATCAGGTCTCGTCGAACGAGGGCGTCTCGGCCCTGCAAAAGGGCCAGCACCGCGACGTGTTCCTGCGTCAGTGCGGGCACTGGCTGAAGGCCGAGCCGGATGCGCCGGTGCTGCTCGTCGGCATGGTGGGAAGCCGCGAGGGCTGGGTCGAGGCGCCTTACGCCACCTGCCCGGCCGGCCCGGCCGAGATCGCCCGGGCGCTCGTGCCGGTGAATCTGGAGAACGGCCGGCAGGGCTACATCATTCCCGGCCTGTTCTGCGAGCCCGCCCCCGGCGCGGCCGACGTAATGCGCGGCGAGGAGACACTGGTTCTCGGCGCCGGCATCGAGAACGGATTGATCTGCTCGGCGGGCACCCATCCGAAATGGATCGAGATGAGGAACGGGCGCATCGAGCGCTTCGCCACCTACATGACCGGCGAGATGTACGCGCTCCTGCGCGAGCACTCCATGATCGGCCGGCCGGCCACCGAGCCGGAAGACCCGAAGGGCTTCGACCTCGGCATGGACGCCGCGGAGCGCAATAGCGGCGCGAACAGGGTCGGCCTGCTCCACCTCCTGTTCAGCGCCCGCGCCTCCGTGGTGTCGGGGCGGATGAACAGCAATCTTCTGGCGCCTTATCTCTCCGGTTTGCTGACCGGCGACGAGATCAACGGGGCGCTGGCGCAGTTCGGCCGCCCCGACTCCGTCACCATCCTGGCCGCGCCGGAGCGCGCCGAGCTCTACATCCAAGCCCTCAAGCGCCACGACATCGCGGCGGAGACGAAGGACACGCAGCAGGCCCTCATCGCCGGCTTGGCCCGGGTCGTCCGGCAGCACGCCCTGGGCTGACGTTTTCAATCGTCCTAGACAGGGATCCTCCCTCCCCTTGCGGCGGGATGAAGAGTTGAGCGCGAGGCTAGGGCGCGGTGCTTGAAGAACACCAGCGTTCGTCCACACCACGTCATCACCTAACCCGGCGTTCCTCTCCGCCGGAAGGATGGGTTGCATTCGATCCAGGGTGACACGGGCCGCTTCCGCCCTTAGAACCGGCCTCAACACTCGCTCATAACCGTCAAGGTCCAAGCCGATGCCCCATCCCCTCCTCGCCTCCGCGAACGACACGTCGAAGCCCATCTGGCTCGTCAACGAGCAGACCTGGCCGGAGATCGTCGGGCAGCTGCCGCCGATCGCGCAAGCCTTCGCGAAGGCGCAGGGCTTCGAGGGCAAGGCCGGGAGCCACTGCCTGCTCCCCGATACGGACGGTGGCCTCGCGGGCGTCGTCTTCGGCCTCAACGGCGCGGATTCCAGGCACAGCGATCCGTTTCTGGTCGGCAAGCTTCCGACCCTTCTGCCGGACGGCATCTACCGCTTCGAGACCGGCGCGCCGGATCCGACGCTCGCCACCCTCGCCTGGCTTCTGGGCAGCTACAGCTTCGACCGCTACCGCCGCCGCAGCGAGAAGTCCGTTCGCCTCGTGACGCCCGACGGCGTCGATGCCGAGGAGGTTTCGCATATCGCCCATGCGGTGGTCACGAGCCGCGACCTCGTCAACACGCCCACCAGCGATCTCGGCCCCGACGGCATCGAAGCCGCCGCACGTGAACTGGCCGAGCGGCATGGAGCCTCCTTCACCAGCATCGTCGGTGACGATCTGCTGGCGCAGAACTTTCCGATGATCCATGCGGTCGGACGCGCCTCCATCACGCCGCCGCGCCTGATCGATTTCACCTGGGGCAAGGCGGACGCGCCGCGCGTCACACTGGTGGGCAAGGGTGTGGCGTTTGATACCGGCGGTCTCGACATCAAGCCCGCCTCCTCGATGCTGCTCATGCGCAAGGACATGGGGGGCGCGGCCGCCACCCTCGCGCTCGCCTCGATGATCATGGATGCCGGACTGCCGGTGCGTCTGCGCGTCCTCATCCCGGCGGTCGAGAACTCCATCTCCAGCAATGCCTTCCGCCCCGGCGACATTCTGCCGAGCCGCAAGGGCATCACGGTCGAGATCGGCAACACCGATGCGGAAGGTCGGCTCATCCTGGCCGATGCGCTGGCACTGGCGGACGAGGAGAGCCCCGATCTCCTGGTCGATTTCGCCACGCTCACGGGCGCTGCCCGCGTGGCGCTCGGTCCCGAGCTGCCGCCCTTCTACACCGATGACGATGCACTGGCGGCCGACATCGCCCGCCACGGGACGGCGGTGAACGACCCCGTCTGGCGCATGCCGCTCTGGACGCCCTATCAGAGCCAGCTCGATTCCAAGTTCGCCGATATGAACAACACCGGTGGGCCCATGGGGGGCTCGATCACGGCGGCCCTGTTCCTGCGGCGCTTCGTGTCGTCGGCCAAGGCGCATGTGCATTTCGACATCTTCGCCTGGAACAATTCCACCAAGCCCGCCCGGCCCGAAGGCGGCGAGGTGCAGGCGGCGCGCGCGATGTATGCTCTCGTGAAGGAGCGCTATGGCGCCTGAGCCGATGGCGGAAATGCCGCGAACAGGGTAGAAGACGGGATGATCGTTCAGGAGCCGCCCCGATGAGTTTCGACCGCCGCATCACGCCCGTCCGCGCGGATCTGGCCGATGAGCGCCTGCGCGGACAGGTCGAGGCCGAGCGCTTCACCACCGGCACGGTCAAGCGTGTCGCCTCCGCGTTCTCGCCCCTGCACCGCCATCCCTCCCGCGAGGCGCCCGTCGACACGCAGGCGATCTTCGGGGAAAGCGCGACGGTCTACGACGAGCACGAGGGCTGGGCCTGGGTGCAGCTCCGGGACGATGGCTATGTGGGCTATCTGTCGAGCGAGGCTCTGAGCGAACCCGGACCGGAGCCGACCCACAGGGTCCGGGCGATCCGAACCTTCATCTATCCGGGCCCCAACCTGAAGCTGCCCTTTCAGGACTACCTAACGCTGAACTCCCAGGTGATCGTGACGGACACGCAGGGCGACTACGCGCGCCTCGCCACCGGCGGCTGGGTCTTTGCCGCGCATCTGAGCGGGCTCGATGCGTTCGAGGCCGATTACGTGAGCGTCGCCGAACGCTTCCTGCACACGCCCTATCTCTGGGGCGGCAAGACCAGCCTCGGCATCGACTGCTCGGGACTGGCGCAGACCGCGCTGACCGCCGCCGGGATCAAGGCGCCGCGCGACAGCGACATGCAGGAGCGCGCGCTCGGCACGCCTATCGAGGTGACGCCGAGCTTAAGTGGCCTCCAGCGCGGCGATCTCGTGTTCTGGAAAGGCCATGTGGGATTGATGATGGATGCCAGCAACTTCATCCACGCCACTGGCCACAGCATGACCGTCATGATCGAGCCGCTCGCCGTCGCCGAGGAGCGCATCCGTAAGACGAGCTACGGGCCGATCAGCTCGATCAAGCGGCTCGGCTGAACTCTCCGCAATTTCTCTCGTCATGGCCGGGCTTGTCCCGGCCATCCCGCTATTAAAAGGCGCGGCGCTTCAACCAATCGGGATCACCGGCACAAGGCCGGTGATGACATCGAAGCCGGGACCCTTCCTAATATCCCCGCGCCCGATCGACCACGTTCTCGAACACCTCCCCGGCCTCATGGCGGCGGATCTGCTGCGCGATGTAGCGAGCCGTCGCTTCCGGCTCGCTCGTCGCGGAGTTGTGCGGCGTGATCGTCACGCGAGAATGCGTCCAGAGCGGCGACGACTCCGGCAGGGGCTCCGTCTCGAACACGTCGAGGGTCGCCGCCATCAGCGTGCCGTCGTCAAGGCAGGAGAGGATGTCCGCCTCGACCTGCAGCTTGCCGCGCCCCGCATTGATCAGGATTGGCCCGCCGAGCTTGCCGTCCCGTGGGAGTTTCTCGAACAGGGAGCGTTTGAGGATGCCCTTCGTGTCCGGCGTGAGCGGCATGAGCGCGATGAGAATGTCGGTGCGGTTCAGGAACGGGGTCAGTCCCCCCTCGCCCGCATAGACATCGAAACCCTCCACGACTTTCGACGTGCGGCTCCAGCCCGCCACGTCGAAGCCCATCATCTTCAGCTTGCGGGCGGAATCCTGCCCCAGCACCCCGAACCCCATGATGCCGACTCGGACCTCGCCGGCGATCGGCGGCGCACGATCGGGATTCCAACGCTTCGCCTTCTGGTCCTCGTCGAAGCGGCGCTGCTCACGCAGATGCATGAGGCAGTGCAGCACCATGTACTCGCTCATGCGATGGGTGAGATCGTCCTGCGCCACGCGCACGATGGGCACATCGGGCAGATCGGGATAGCTCATCAGGTGATCGACCCCGGCGCCGAGTGAGAAGATCGCTTCGAGATTCGGCAGGTGGGACAGGCTCCCGGGCTTCGGACCCCAGGTCGTCACATAGCGGATGGCACTTCTGTCGAAATCCTCACCCAGCACGGCGATGGCCCTGTCCGGCAGGTGGCGCCTGAAGCGTTCGACCCAGGGCTGCGTTTCCCAGGTGACGGCGACGAGAAGGCTCATGCGGTCGCTCCGATCCGGTCGAGAATGGTCGGGCCGGGGCCAGCCTTGCCGGCATCGATCACATAGGCGGCGCGCACCGCCCGCGCGGCCGCCTCCGCCGCCTCTTCGGTGCGCGCATGCACGATGGCGAGCGGACGGTGGGCGTCGACCGTCTCGCCGATGGCCGCGAGTTCGGTGAGTCCTACGGCATGATCGATCGGATCCTGCGGCCGTGTACGCCCTCCGCCGAGGGCCACGACGGCGACGCCGATACCACGCGCGGCAACTTTCTGCACGACGCCAGCATGCTCGGCGTGGATGTCGCGAACGACCGGCGCAGCCTGCAGATGGGCCTTGTGCCTTTCCAGGAAGTCGCCAGGACCGCCGAGAGCGACCACCATGCGCTGGAACACTTCGGCCGCTTTCCCGGACGAGATCGCGCGTTCGATCCTGTCGCGCGCCTCCTCGATGGTGGCGGCAAGCTTGCCGAGCAGCAGCATCTCGGCGGACAGTTCCACGGTGACTTCGTGGAAGCGTTTCTCGCGACGCTGCCCGGTCAGATAGTCGACCGCATAGGCCATCTCGACCGCATTGCCGGCCGAGGAAGCCAGCGACTCGTTCATGTCGGTGAGAAGCGCGCTTGTGGGAAGACCCGCGCCGTTGGCCACGAGCACGAGGCTTTCGGCGAGCTTTCGCGCATCCTCGGCATTGTTCATGAAGGCGCCGGTGCCGAACTTCACGTCCATCACCAGACCCTGGAGGCCTGCGGCCAGCTTCTTGGACAGGATCGACGCCGTGATGAGGTCGATCGACTCGACCGTCGCCGTCACATCGCGGATGGCGTAGAGGCGCTTGTCGGCCGGCGCAAGATCGGCCGTCTGGCCGATGATGGCGCAGCCGACCTCACGCGTGACCCGCCGGAACGTGTCGATATCGGGCTGCGTGACATAGCCCGGAATGGAATCGAACTTGTCGAGGGTGCCGCCCGTGTGGCCGAGGCCGCGTCCGGAGATCATCGGCACATAGCCGCCGCAGGCCGCGACCGCAGGCCCGAGCGCGAGGCTGACCGTGTCGCCGACGCCGCCCGTCGAATGCTTGTCGAGAACCGGACCCGGCAGATCCCAGGTGAGCACCGTGCCCGAGTTCATCATCGCGCGCGTCAGGGCCACGCGCTCGGGCACGGACAGTCCCTGGAAGAAGATCGCCATCGCGAAGGATGCCGCCTGTCCTTCGGTGACACGGCCTGCCGTAAGGCCTTCGATGAAGTGCTCGATATGCTCAGGATCGAGCGTGCCGCCGTCGCGCTTGTGGCGGATAATTTCCTGCGGAAGAAGCGTCATGTCAGTAGGTTCCGATGGCCGCCGTGCCGGCCCGTCCCTCGATGGCGGCGATGAGCGCGTCATAGACGCTGCTCGCGCCGATGCGGAATGTCCGCGGCGTCGCCCAGCCCGGGCCCATGATGCGATCGGCCAGATCGAGATAGATGTTCGCGTCAGCAACCGTGCGGATGCCGCCGGAGGGCTTGAGCCCGACCGCCTTGCCCGACGCTTTGATCACGTTGAGCATGATCTCGGCGGCCTCCGGGGTCGCCGATACCGGCGTCTTGCCGGTCGACGTCTTGATGAAATCAGCGCCCGCGTCGATCGCGATGCGGCTTGCAGCCTCGATGAGGTGCGGATCCGTCAACTCGCCCGTCTCCAGGATGACCTTCAAAAGGCGCCCCTGATCGACGAGATCGCGCACCGCCTCCACCATCTCGGCCGCAACGGCGAGATCGCCTCGCCGCACGGCCTCGTAAGGCAGCACGAGATCGATCTCGTTGGCGCCGTCGGAGAGAGCCTCCTGCGTGTCGTCGGTGACGCGGCTCACATCCTCGCCGCCGGCGGGGAAATTCACCACCGTGGCGATGCGCACGGGTGATCCCCGCAGGTTCTCCTGTGCGCGCTTCACGAATTGCGGCCACACGCAGACGGCCGCTACCGGCCCGTGCGGATCGACCGCCTTCCTGCAGAGCGTATCGATGGCCTGATCGGTACAGGTCTCCGTCAGGTCGGTGAGATCGAGACTGCGCAGCGCGCGGGTTGCGATGGTCGCATCAGACATGGGGGAGCTCCGCAACGAAGGATCGGATGAGACGCTTGAACTTCTCTGACGCTTCCGCCGCCGTGTCCTTGGTTTCCTGATGCGAGGGCGAAGCACCTTCGATACCGGCGGCAAGGTTCGTGACGACCGAGATGGCCGCGACCTTCAGGCCGTAATAACGCGCGAGGATCACCTCCGGCACTGTCGACATGCCGACCAGATCGCCACCCAGGATCTGCACCATCCTGATTTCGGCCGGAGTCTCGAAGCTCGGGCCGGAGAGCCATGCATAGACGCCCTCGGGAAGGTCGGTGCCGCTCTTGCCTGCGGCGCGCTGCAGCACCCGGCGCAGGTCCGCGTCGTAGGCGTTGGTGAGCGAGACGAAGCGGCCCTCGGAGTGATCGCGCAGGAGCGGATTGCCGCCCGAGAGGTTCAGGTGATCGCTGATCGCCACGAGGCTTCCCGGACGAATATCGGCGCGCACCGATCCCGCCGCATTGGTGGCGACCAAGACCGGAATGCCGAGCTCCTTCACGAAGGCAACCGGAATGCGCATCGCCCCTGCATCGCCCGTCTCGTAATAGTGAGCGCGGCCCTGGAACAGGAGCACCCGCTTGCCTTCGAGGGAGCCGGTCACGAGCTTGCCGGCATGACCGGAAACGCCGCTTCCAGGAAAATGCGGAATCTCCGCGTATGGGAGGCTCACCGCATCGCTCAGCTCTTCGACGAGGGTTCCGAGCCCCGTGCCGAGCACGAAAGCCGCATCGAAATGGCCGTCGAAGCCGCGGGCGCGGACGAATTCGGCCGCTTCCTGAATCATCTGGTTCATCGTCATCGTTTCAGGCCTGAACCGCAGGCCATCCTTTCATCATCGCAAAAGGCTTCGGATCCAATCTAACGATCCGTCAAGTTGTCCGGCCCGAAGGAGAAGGGCAACAGCTCGTCGAGCGTGAAGCGCTTCCGGATACCCTCGGGGCCGGCAATGTGAATGGGCGTATCGGGCGTGGCGAACTCGCGGATGCGCTGGCGGCAGCCGCCGCACGGCGTGACGAGGTGCTCGCCCTCGCCCATCACGACGATCTCGGCGATGCGGCTCTCGCCGGCCGCGATCATGGCCGAGATGGCCCCGGCTTCCGCGCAGGAGCCGACCGGATAGGCCGCGTTCTCCACGTTGCATCCGATGAAGAGCTGACCACTGGGCGTGGCGATCGCAGCACCGACCTTGAAGCGCGAATAGGGTGCATAGGCCTTGGCCTGAATCGCCCTTGCAGCCTCGAACAGGGTGTCCAACGATGCCATGCTCAGCGCTCCTTCACATAGGGCACGCCGGCAGCCCGGGGCGGAATCGCCTTGCCGATGACGCCGGCGAGCAGGATGACGGTCATGAGGTAGGGAAGCGCCTGGATCGCCTGGACCGGAACCTCGCCGATGCCGGGCAGCGAGATTCCCTGCAGTCGTATCGCGATGGCATCGAGCAGCCCGAACAGGAAGCAGGCGCCGAGCGCCGGCCAAGCTCGCCATTTGGCGAAGATCAGGGCCGCGAGCGCAATGAAGCCCTTGCCAGCCGTCATGTTGGGCAGGAAGCCCGCCGATTGGCCGACCGAGAGATAGGTTCCGCCGATGCCGCAGAGAACGCCGCCGATGATGACAGCCGTGTAGCGCAGGCCCGTCACCGAGATGCCCGCCGTGTCGACTGCGGCCGGGTTCTCGCCCACGGCACGCAGGCGAAGACCGAAGCGGGTCCGCCCCAGCACGAACCAGGTGAGTGGCACGGCCAGCAGCACGATGTAGACGAGAGCCGAATGGCCGAAGATCGCATCGCCGAACCGCTGCACGCCCTCCAGGGGCGGGGTGCGCCCGCCTTGGGCGTACCAGGCGTTGCCCACGATGGCCGTCAGTCCCGCGGCCAGCATGTTGATGGCGACGCCGGAAACGATCTGGTTGCCGCGCTGGCTGATGGAGGCGAAGCCGTGGATGAGACCGAAAACCACCGATGCGCCGATCCCGGCCACAAGCCCGATCCAGGCCGATCCGAACGCATAGGCGGCCGCCGCCGCGGCAAAAGCCGCCACCAGCATCTTGCCCTCAAGACCGATATCCACCACGCCGGAGCGTTCGGACCAGAGCCCGGCCAGGCACGCGGCGAGAAGCGGGATCGAGAGCCGCAGGGCCGAGTCGAAGACCGTCACGAAGGAGCTGAGATCCATGGCTCAAGCCCTCGCCAGCTTCTGGCGCGTGAACAGATGCGCCACGATGCGTCGGAACAGTCCGTCGAGGGCACCGGCGAACAGGATGATGATGCCGCCGATCACCACCACCATGTCGCGGGTGATGGCCGGCTGCTCGAAGGCCAGTTCCGCGCCGCCCTGGTAGAGGATGCCGAAGAGGAGCGAGGCCAGGATGATGCCGACGGGATGAGCGCGTCCCATGAGCGCCACCGCGATGCCGACGAAGCCGTAGCCCGATGTGAATTCCAGGAGCAGGCGATGCTGATAGCCCATGAGTTCGTTGACCGCGAGGCCGCCGGCCAACGCACCGGAGATGATCATCGCGACGATGATGATGCGCGCGGGCGAGATGCCGGCATACACGGCCGCCGTCGGGTTCGATCCGACGACGCGGATCGCATAGCCCAGGCGCGAGCGGTAGATGAGGAGCCAGACGAAATAGGATGCCGCAAGCGCCAGAACCAGCGTGAGGTTGAGCTGCGAGGCCGGGATCTCGATGCCGAAAGCGGCGAAGACCTCGTGCATGAACGGAATATAGGACTGGTCGGGGAATGCGCGCGTTTCCGGGTTCATGGATTGCGGCTCGCGCAGCACGTTCACGAGCAGATAGACGATCAGTACGCTGGCCAGCCAGTTGAACATGATCGTCGTGATGACGATGTGGCTGCCGCGCTTTGCCTGGAGGTAGCCGGGAACGGCCGCCCAAGCTGCTCCGAAGGCTGCAGCGCCCAGAATGCCGAGCGGGATGAGCAGGAAGCCGGGCAGAAAGGTCAGGTTGTTGAGGACGAGCGCGATGCCGAGACCCGCGAGGGTCGCCTGCCCTTCGCCGCCGATGTTGAACAATCCGGCATGATAGGCCACCGCAACCGCCAGTCCGACGAAGATGAAGTCGGTCATGTAGAACAGGGTGAAGCCGAGCCCCTCCCCGGTCCCGAGGCTGCCTTGCAACAGGTAGCGGGTGGCGGAAAGCGGGTTCTCGCCGATGCCGAGCACGACAAGGCCGGCGACGAGAAAAGCCGCCACCACGGAAATGGCGGGTACGAGAACCGTATCGGCCCATCTGGGCAGGTCGAGTGGAGCGCTCACGTCTGACTATCCGGCAGGAACATGTGTCCCTGCTCATCGAGGGGAAAGAACGGGTTCCAGGCAATCTCCCAGAGATGTCCGTCGGGGTCCGTGACATAGCCCGAATAGCCGCCCCAGAAAACATCCTGCAGCGGCTTGAGCGGACGCGCGCCGGCCTTCACGGCACGTGCATAGACCTCGTCGGCCTCCTGCCTGGAGCGAGCGTTGTAGGCGAGCGAAATGGCAGCAAAGCCCGTGGGCGTGTCCTCGAGACCCGCATCCTTGGCCAAGTCCCCCCGGCCGAACAGGGCGAGCGCCAAACCGTTCGCCTGGAAAAAGGTGACGCTGGGCTGGCTGGCGGACGAGGCCGTCCAGCCCCAGGCCTCGTAGAACGCGCGGGATGCCGCGAGATCGGAGACGCCAAGAGTGACGAGGGTTAGACGCGGTTGCATCACGCCGCCTCGTCCGTCACGCCGGCCATGAGCAGGCCGAGTTCCTGCTCGTTCGTCTCGGAGGCCTTGCGCTCGCCGGTGATCCTGCCGCCGCACATGGTTAGGATACGGTCGGACAGGTTCATGATCTCGTCGAGTTCCACGGAGACGAGGAGGATGGCGACGCCCGCATCGCGCAGGCTGATGAGGCGGCGGTGGATGAACTCGATGGCTCCGATATCGACGCCACGGGTCGGCTGACCGACGAGAAGCACCTTGGGGCTGCGCTCGATCTCGCGCGCCAGCACGATCTTCTGCTGGTTGCCGCCGGAAAATTTCGAGGATTTCAGCCGTGGCGCTGGAGGGCGCACGTCGTACTGCTCCATCTTCTTCGCCAGGTCCGCGATCAAGCGGTCATGGTCGAGGATCGGTCCGCGGCCAAGGTGAGGCTCGTCGCTGAAGCCCAGGATGGCGCTCTCGAAGGCCGGAAAGGCCGGGACGAGCCCCATGCGCAGCCGATCCTCGGGCACGTGCAGGAGGCCGAGCTGACGCATGCGGTGCGGATTGTGCTCCGAGGCCGGAATGTCACGTCCCTCCAACCGGATCGAGCCGAGCGCGGAATGGCGCATGCCGGCGATCGCCTCCATCAGCTCGCTTTGTCCGTTGCCTGCAACACCCGCGATGCCGACGATCTCGCCCGCACGAACGGTGAAGGTCGCGTTTGCGACGCGCACAACGCCGCGGGAATCGACCACGGTGAGGTTGTCGATGTCGAGCAATGGCGCACCGGGCGTCTTGTCGGCCTTCTCGACACGCAGGAGCACGCGGCGACCGACCATCAACTCCGCCAGCTCCGGGGGCGAGGTGACGGCCGTCTCCACGCTCGCCACCATCTCGCCGCGCCGCATCACCGAGACCCGATCGGTGATTGCCATGATCTCGCGCAGCTTGTGCGTGATGAGGATGACGGTCTTGCCCTGCTCCTTGAGGGAGCGGAGCAGAACGAACAGGGCGTCGGCCTCGGCCGGCGTGAGCACGGCCGTGGGCTCATCAAGAATGAGGATGTCGGCACCGCGATAGAGCGCCTTCAAAATCTCCACGCGCTGCTGCAGGCCGACCGAGAGGTCGCCGACAATGGCATCCACATCGATCTCGAGGCCGTAATCCTTGGCGAGCCTGGAGAGTTCCGCACGCGCCTTGGCCTCGCCCGCGCGCAGCATGGCACCGCCCTCGGCGCCGAGCATCACGTTGTCGACGACGCTCAGCGGCTCGACCAGCATGAAATGCTGGTGGACCATGCCGATGCCGGCACAGATGGCATCGATGGGGGAGCGGATGGAAATGGGCTTGCCGTTGACGTGGATCGCGCCGGAATCCGCCTCGTAGAACCCGTACAGGATCGACATCAGAGTCGACTTGCCCGCGCCGTTCTCACCAACGATGCCGTGGATCGTGCCGCGCTCCACGCGCAGGTTCACGTCCCGGTTGGCGTGAACGGCGCCGAAGCTCTTGTTGATGGCAATGAGTTCAATGGCTGGGGACATCGGCCTCGAAGGGTCTGCCGGCAAGAAGAAAACAAGTGCCGGATCTTATCGGAAAAACAAAACCGGGTCGAAAAAAGATCCGGCCGCAGGTTCTTGCGAGCCTGCGGCCGAAACATGATTCACCTTACATCGGGCACTTGGAGTCCGACATGTAGTCGTGCACCTTGATGGCGCCGGACTTGATGTCGGCCGCGGCCTTGTCGGCGGCGGCCTTCATGTCGGCGGTAATCAGCGACTTGTTGTTGTCGTCGAGCGCCCACGCCACGCCATCCTCGGCGAGGCCCAGAACCGACACGCCAGCCTTGAAGGCGCCCTTCTTGGCCTGATCGAAGGCATTGTAGGTCGCCACGTCCACGCGCTTGACCATGGAGGTCAGGATCTTGCCCGGATGCAGGCCGTTCTGGTTCGAGTCGACACCGATGCCGAGCTTGCCCGCGTCGGCGGTGGCGCGCATCACGCCCACGCCGGTGCCGCCGGCCGCATGGTAGATCACGTCGGCGCCGCGATCGATCTGGCTCTTGGCAAGCTCGCCGCCTTTTACGGGATCGTTCCAGGCCGCACCCGTGGTCCCGGTCATGTTCTGGAACACCTCGCCGTCCTTCTTGGCGTATTTCACGCCCTGGACGTAGCCGCAGGCGAACTTGCGGATGAGCGGGATGTCCATGCCGCCCACGAAGCCGACTTTGCCCGACTTGGACGCCTGCGCGGCCAGGAGGCCAACCAGGAACGAGCCCTCATGCTCCTTGAACACGATGGACTGCACGTTGGGCTTCTCGACCACGGCATCGATGATGGCGAACTGGGTCTTCGGGAACTCCTCGGCGACCTTCTTCAGAGCGGTCTCCTGCGAAAAGCCGACGGCCACGATGGGCGAGAAGCCGTCACGGGCAAAGCGGCGCAGGGCCTGCTCGCGCTGGGCATCGTTCTGCGGCTCGAAATCGCGGTAATCGGTGCCTGTGTCCTTCTTGAACTTCTCGGCGCCCGTGTGAACGCCTTCGTTGAAGGATTTGTCGAACTTGCCGCCCAGATCGTAGACGACG
Organism: Microvirga sp. HBU67558; assembly: GCF_018069605.1. Taxonomy (NCBI): domain Bacteria; kingdom Pseudomonadati; phylum Pseudomonadota; class Alphaproteobacteria; order Hyphomicrobiales; family Methylobacteriaceae; genus Microvirga; species Microvirga sp. HBU67558. The sequence continues at coordinate 42,677 of NZ_JAGPUP010000550.1, forward strand.
GCGGGCTTGAAGGCCGCCTGCTGCGCGAAGGCAGCCGAGGCGGAAAAGGCGAGCCCCGCGAGCGCGAGGCCGAACTTGGTAACTGTCATCGGCTTTGTTCCCTGTTAGACGCCGGCTTGTTGCCGGTTGCCCCCTGACGATGGCACGGCAAGGGTCACAACGCCAAGGCCTCTGTCAAGGCGGCATGTTATTTCCTTCAAGGAATAGTTGATAGCTAAACCGATTCCCGTAAGGTCATGACATGGCTCTCTCATCGGACGAAATCGACCGCTACGCCCGCCACATCGTTCTGCGCGATGTGGGCGGGCCGGGCCAGCTCAGGCTCAAGGCCGCTCGCGTGCTCGTGATCGGCGCCGGCGGTCTGGGCGCTCCCCTGATCCAGTACCTCGCCGCAGCCGGCATCGGCACCATCGGTATCGTGGATGACGACACGGTGAGCCTGTCCAACCTGCAACGGCAGGTGATCCATGGCACGCCGGATCTCGGGCGCTCCAAGGTGGAAAGCGCGGCTGGGGCCATTGAACGACTCAACCCGCATGTGACCGTCGAGCCTCACGCCGTTCGGCTGACGGCGGAGAACGCGCGGAATTTGATCGGCCGCTACGATATCGTGGCCGACGGGTCGGACAATTTCGACACCCGCTACGCGGCGTCGGATGCCTGCTATTTCGAGAGAAAGCCCCTGGTGACGGCAGCGCTCGGGCAGTTCGACGGCTCGCTCACCACGATCCGGGCCCATGAGACCGGCCCGGGTGGAAAACCGAACCCCACCTACCGCTGCGTCTTCCCCTCCCCGCCACCCGCCGGGACGATCCCGACCTGCGCGGAAGCCGGCGTGCTCGGCGCCCTCGCAGGGGTCATGGGCAGCCTGATGGCCATGGAGGTGATCCGCGAGATCGTCGGCTTCGGCGACAGCCTCGTCGGGCGCCTGCTGATGGTCGATGCGCGCGCGATGCGGTTCGACACGGTCCACTACGGATGGGATGAGGCGAACCCGCTGAGCGGAACGGAACGCCCGGACAAGGCCTGAGCCGCGCCCGGGCAATCTCTCCTTACGAGCGCAGCACGGCGCCCGTCTTTTTCGATACCTCGCCGACGATCTTGGCCGACACGGCCTCGATCTCCACGTCGGTGAGCGTCTTCTCCGTCGGCTGCAGGGTAACGGCGATCGCGACGGACTTCTTGTCCGGATCGATCCCGGTGCCCTCGTAGATGTCGAACACGTCGACACCCACGATCAGCTGGCGCTCGGCTCCCTGGGCGGCCTTCACGATGTCGCCGGCGGCCACGTTGCGGCCGACCACGAAGGCGAAGTCGCGGGTGAGCGGCTGGAAGTCGGGCAGGCTGAGCTTCGGCTTCATCTTGGTCGGCTTGGCCTTGGGCGGCGGCAGCGCGTTGAGATTGAGCTCGAACCCGACCAGCGGGCCTTTCAGGTCCAGCGCCTTCAGGATCTTCGGGTGCACCTCGCCGAAGGCCCCGACCACGTTCTTCGGTCCGAACTGCAGCGTGGCGGAACGCCCCGGATGGAACCATGCCGGACCGCCCGCCACGATCTGGAGACCGCCGGCCGGGATTCCCAACGCGGCCAGCAGCGCCAGCACGTCGGCCTTGGCGTCGAAGGCATCGACGCTCTGCGCCCCGCCGTTCCAGTGACGGCCCACGCTCTCCGCCCGTGCCGTCCCGCGACGGACGGCTGCGGCCTTGATCGACTGGCCGTCGGGCTCGTCGGACGCGAAGGTCTGGCCGACCTCGAAGAGCGCCACGTCGCCGAGCCCGCGATCCGCATTGCGCTGTGCCGCCTTCAGGAGGCCCGGGAGCAGGCTCGGACGCATGTCGGAGAGCTCGGCCGCGATCGGGTTGGCGAGAGCCAGCCGGCTGTTGCCACCGCCGAACAGCTCCGCCTCGCTCTTGGCGATGAACGACCAGGTGACGGCCTCCACCAGCCCGCGCACGGCCAACGCACGGCGGGCAAGCCGCGTACGCTTCTGGATAAGGGTCAGGATCGGCTTCGCGACCGTATCCTCCAGGCGCGGGAGGGGCTTCGACTCGATCCGGTCGAGGCCGGCGATGCGGATGACCTCCTCGACGAGATCGGCCTTGCCCTCGACGTCCGGGCGCCAGGACGGCGCCAGGACGCTGACCCGCTCGCCCGAGCCCTGAACGGCGAAGCCGAGCTTTTTCAGGATCTGCTCGGACTCGCCGGGCTGAACGTCGAGACCCGACAGGCGCGGAACCTCGCTCCACGGGAAGTCGATGACGCGCTTGTCCTCAGGCACCTTTCCGGCCACCACGGCCTCGCTCGCTTCGCCGCCGCACAGGTCGATGACGAGCTTGGTGGCAAGGTCGAGGCCCGGCACCGTGAAGGCCGGGTCGACCCCGCGCTCGAAGCGGTAGCGCGCATCCGTGATGATGCCGAGCTTGCGACCGGTCTGCGCGATGTTGAGCGGATTCCAGAGCGCGGATTCGATCAGCACGTCAGTCGTATTCTCGTCGCAGCCCGAGTGCTCGCCGCCCATGATGCCGCCGATGGATTCGACGCCGTTCTCGTCAGCGATCACCACAATGCTCGGATCGAGCTTGTAGCTGCGGGTGTCGAGCGCCAGCACCTCCTCGCCGTCCCTGGCGCGACGGACAGTGAGGTTCCCCTTCACCTTTTTGGCGTCGAACACATGGAGCGGACGGCCCCGGTCGAAGGTCATGTAGTTGGTGATGTCCACCAGCGCGTTGATCGGGCGGAGGCCGATGGAGAGCAGGCGGCGCTGCATCCACTCCGGAGACGGACCGTTCTTCACGCCGCGCACGAGACGAAGCGCGAAGGCGGGGCAGAGGCTTTCGTCCTCGATCGTCACCGAAACCGGGCAGGTACCCCTGCCCTGGACAGGCGCAACGGCGTCCCCCTTGAGAGTGCCGAGCCCGGCCGCCGCAAGGTCACGGGCGATGCCGTGAATCGACGTGCAGTCGGGGCGATTCGGCGTGAGGTTGATCTCGATCACCGGATCGTCGAGGCCCGCATAGGCCGCGTAGGGCTGGCCGACCGGTGCATCCTCGGGCAGGTCGATGATGCCGTCGTGGTCGTCCGAGATCTCGAGCTCCGAGCCCGAGCACAGCATGCCGGCGCTCTCGACGCCCCGGATGGTACCGACGCCGAGTGTGATGTTCTTGCCCGGAATGTAGGTGCCGGGCGGCGCGAACACGCTCTTCATGCCGGTGCGGGCGTTCGGCGCGCCGCAGACCACCTGGATCGGGGCGCCCGCGCCAGTATCGACCATGCACACCCGCAGGCGATCGGCATTCGGGTGCTGCTCGGCGGAGATCACGTACGCCACCGTGTAGGGCGCCAGGGACTTCGCCTTGTCCTCGACCCCTTCGACCTCGAGGCCGATGCGGGTGAGAGTCTCGACGATCTCGTCGAGGGAGGCTGACGTCTCGAGATGATCCTTCAGCCAGGAGAGGGTGAATTTCATGGGTGCTCTCCGCTTAGGAAGTCAGGCCGCTGACAAGGCTCGGAATGTCGAGCGGGCGGAAGCCGTAATGGTTCAGCCAGCGCACATCGGCCTCGAAGAAGGGGCGCAGATCCGGCATGCCGTATTTGAGCATGGCGATGCGGTCGATGCCCATGCCCCAGGCGAAGCCCTGGTACTCGTCCGGATCAAGCCCGCAATTCCTCAGCACGTTCGGGTGGACCATGCCGCAGCCGAGGATCTCGAGCCAGTCCGTGCCCTCACCGAAGCGGATCTCGCCGCCTTTGCGCGAGCACTGGATGTCGACCTCGGCGGAGGGTTCCGTGAAGGGGAAGAAGGACGGACGGAAGCGCATCTTTACCTGCTCGACCTCGAAGAAGGCCTTGCAGAACTCCTCCAGGATCCACTTCATGTGCGCGATGTTGGCCTGCTTGTCGATGACGAGGCCTTCCACCTGGTGGAACATCGGCGTGTGGGTCTGGTCCGAATCGTGCCGATAGGTTCGACCGGGGATGATCACCCGGATCGGCGGCGTCTGCGAGGTCATGGTGCGGATCTGGACCGGCGAGGTGTGCGTGCGCAGCACCTTGCGCTCGCCCTTCTCGTCGGGAGCGAGGAAGAAGGTGTCGTGCATCTCGCGGGCCGGATGGCCCTCGGGGAAGTTCAGCGCCGTGAAGTTGAGATAATCGGTTTCGATATCCGGCCCCTCGGCCACGGAGAAGCCCATATCGGCGAAGATCGCCGTCAGTTCCTCGATCACCTGGCTGATCGGGTGGACGCGCCCGCGGGATTCGGGCGCTTCCGGGACGGGAAGCGTCACGTCGATGCGCTCGGCGGCCAGACGGGCTTCGAGTGCGGCCTCCGCCAGCGTCTCTTTCTTGGCTGAGATCGCGCCCTGCACCTTGTCGCGCAGGCCGTTGATGAGCGGTCCGCGCTCCTTGCGCTCCTCGGCCGTCATGGCGCCGAGGGTCTTCAGGAGTTCGGAGACGGAGCCCTTCTTGCCGAGCGCGGAGACGCGGACGGTTTCCAGGGCCGCTTCGTCGCCGGCGGCTTCGACCTGGGTCAGCAGGTCACGTTCGAGTTGATTGAGATCGGTCATCGGTCCCTTGCCAGATGCAAGCGCTTTGAGTGGAGCGCGGCGCGGGAACGGTCAAGTCTTCCGAGCCGCTAGAGCATCGGACCCAAAAGTGGATCTGCACTTCTGGGATCCATCCGATGCTCCCTTTTCGATGAGCACATCGTTGAAAGCGGAAAACCGGGTCCACTTTTCCGCACGATGTGCCGAGGGGTAACCGACAGCCCTCTGGCCGTCAGCGCGGATGGTCTCGGGAGAAGGGGGAGTAAGGCGGTGCGGCCGATCAAGCCAGCCGCACCGAAGCGAGTCTATCCGACTTAGGCGGCCTGCTGCGGCAGGGCGGCCTTGGCAGCGTCCACGTAAGCGGCGAAAGCCGCCGGCTCGTGGATGGCCATTTCGGACAGGACCTTGCGATCGACCTCGATCCCAGCCTTGCCGAGACCGTCGATAAATCGGGAATAGGTCAAGCCATGCGTGCGGACGGCAGCGTTGAGGCGCTGGATCCAGAGAGCACGGAAGGTGCGCTTCTTGTTGCGACGGTCGCGAGTGGCATATTGCATGCTCTTCTCGACCGCCTGCTTGGCGATGCGGATGGTGTTCTTGCGGCGGCCGTAGAAACCCTTGGCTGCCTTGAAAACCTTCTTGTGCTTGGCGTGGGCGGTAACGCCCCGTTTGACGCGGGCCATTTAAAAACTCCTTCAAAATCCGGGATGTGGGGGAAGAACCGCCTTAGCCGTTCGGCAGGAAGTACTTCTTCACGTTGTACGCGTCGCCCTCGAACATGGTCGTGGTGCCGCGCAGGTTGCGGATCTGCTTCTTGGTCCGCTTGATCATCCCGTGGCGCTTGCCGGCCTGGGCGTAAACGACCTTGCCGGTGCCAGTGATCTTGAAGCGCTTTTTCGCGCCAGACTTCGTCTTCAGCTTGGGCATTTGGCTCTCCTTTGGTCAGGCCGAAGGGGCGGCTTGAACCGCCCTGCAGGCCCAGTCTTGCTGCTTGAGCAAAACGAACCGCCACGGCAGCCCTAACAGCCGGGCGGTTCGATGAAGGGCGGCTTATGGCAGAAGCCCACCCAAAAAGCAATGGCCGCCGGCACTCCGGCAGCCATGAATTTCACTGTATCGGGAGCCCCTTAGCGCGGGGCCAGGACCATGACGACCTGGCGGCCTTCGAAGTTCGGCTCCATCTCGACCTTGGCGAGATCGCCCACATCGGCCTTCACCCGGTCCAGCACCTTCAGGCCGAGGGACTGGTGCGCCATCTCGCGGCCGCGGAAGCGCAGGGTGATCTTCACCTTGTTGCCTTCCTCGAAGAAGCCTTTCATGGCCTTCATCTTGACCTCGTAATCGTGGTCATCGATGCCGGGACGCAGCTTGATTTCCTTGACCTCAACCGTCTTCTGCTTCTTGCGCGCCTCGGCGGCCTTCTTCTGCTCGAGAAAGCGGAACTTGCCGTAATCGAGGATCTTGCAGACGGGAGGTGTGGCGTTCGGCGAGATCTCCACGAGATCGAGGCCGGCCTCTTCGGCCACCTTGAGGGCATCAAAGAAGGGAACGACGCCCCGGTTCTGCCCTGCATCGTCGATCAGCTGCACTTCGCGAACACCGCGAATGTCTCGGTTGGCGCGCGGTCCGTCCTTCTGCGGCACCGGCATGGCTCTCATTGGTCTGCGAATGGCTCGTATCTCCTGTTGAGGGCTAGGCCGAGGATCGGGGACCCTTGAGGGATCCCTGCTGGAATGCTCAGCCTTGCCACGAATGAATCGACATTTCGCGCAAATGCGCGGGAAGTCAACTTGTTCTATGGGTAAAACGGCCCGTCAGAAGGGCCGAATACACATCAAGGGTGCTCGAGACCATGCGTTCGAGCGAGAAATGACGCTCCACATGGGACCGAGCCCTGGCGCCCAGGGCGATCCTAGCACTGGCCCCCAGGCTCAGCGCCGCCCCGATGGACTCCGCGAGCGCATCGGGATCGCCGGCCGGAATCCGCCAGCCCGTCCGCTCGTGCGGCGGCACGGCCGGCGGGGACAGGACCGTCTCGGGCACGGCCCCCAGATCGGACACAACGACGGGCGTTCCCATGGCCTGCGCCTCCACGGCCGAGCGGCCGAAGGCCTCCGGCTCGGTCGAGGGTACAGTGACGACCGAAGCCGCCAGGAAGGCTGCTGGCATGTCGGTGCAATGCCCGACCCGGCGCACGACGCCTTTCAGCCCGCGAGCCTCGATCAGGCCGTCGAGGTCCTTCACGTACGAATCCCGCCCCTGCGGATCGCCCGCGAGAATATAGGCCACGTCTGTGAGGCCCCCATCACGGAGCCGAGCCGCCGCTTCGATCAGGACTTTCTGGCCCTTCCAGCCGGTCAGGCGGGCGGCGAGCAGCACCACGCGCTCGTGGGGGGAGACGTCCCAAGCCTTTCGCAGGGCTTCGATCCGCTCCGGCGCCACAGCCTGCGGGGAGAACACGGCGAAATCCGTCCCCCGGTGGATGACGCGGATCCGGTCTCCGGCCTGGGGGTAGACGGCCCGGATCAGTTCGCCCGTGTACTCGGAATTAGCGATGACCGCATCGCCCCGGGCCATGACGGAATTGTACAGGACCTTGACCGACGAACGTCCCGAATAGCTGCCGTGATAGGTCGTCACGAAGGGGATGTTGAGCGAGCGCGCAGCACCCAGCCCCACCCAGGCAGGCGCCCGGGACCGGGCATGCACGAGGGAAACCCGCTCGTTGTGGCAGATCCGGGCGAGCTTGCGCACGTTGAGGAGCATGGAGAACGGGTTCTTCGTCGCCGCCGGGAACGGAATCCAGACACCGCCCTTGGTCTGGAGCTCGCCGACCAGTCGCCCGCCCTCGGTGGCCACCAGGGCGCGGGCCCCGGCATGGACCAGGCCCTCGGCAATATCGACCGTGGTCCGCTCGGCTCCGCCGGCTTCCAATTCAGGCACGATCTGCAGGATGGTCCGGCCCTCCAGCGGATGCACATGAGACGATGGAAAAGCCATCCCTCCGCCAGGTCGCGTTGAAAAACTCACGGATGTAGAAGCCTTCTCAAAAGAATCGTCTAGAAACGGTTGCTTCAAAGCAGTTGAGGATGAGTTAACCATGCCGCAAAGCGTCACGGCTGGCCAGGATGCCCGCCCCATCGCCGTTCTGTTCCGGGAGGGCAAGGGTCCGCCCGTCGTCTGGCTCGGAGGCTTCAAGTCCGACATGCGCGCCACCAAGGCGACCGCCCTCGACGCGTGGGCGGAGGCGAACCACCGCGCGTTCCTGCGCTTGGATTATAGCGGACATGGCGAGTCGGGGGGAGCGTTCGAGGACGGGACCATCTCCCGCTGGCTCGAGGACGCCTTGACCGTGATCGAGCGGTTCGTGACGGAGCGCCCGGTCCTGGTCGGCTCCTCCATGGGCGGCTGGATCAGCCTTCTGATGACCCGTCACCTTATGGAAAAGCGGCCGGAGATCGCTCCTGCGGGGATCGTTCTCATCGCCCCGGCGGTCGACATGACCGAGCGGCTGATGTGGCAGCGATTTCCAGAGGCTCTCAGGAAGAGCGTTCGGGAAACCGGTGTCTACCACCGGCCCTCGGCCTATTCGGACGATCCCTACCCGATCACCTGGAGGCTGATCGAGGACGGACGCCGGCACCTGCTTCTCGGCGGGCCGATCCGGACCGGCTGCCCTGTTCACATCCTGCAGGGCATGGAGGATCCCGACGTGCCGTCGAGCCACGCGCTCGAGCTCGTCGAGCACCTGCTGGGAGACAGCGTGTCGCTGACCCTGATCAAGGACGGCGACCACCGGCTCTCCCGGCCGGAGGACATCGTGCGGCTGATCGCTGCGGTGGAAGGGATTGCCTGATGTCAGGGAAGGAGGTGAGCCTTAATGCAGGCTCACCGTCGTCAGGTCATGCGCCCAGGCATTGGCCACGGCGGCGTCGTGATTGTCGGTCAGCAGGATCGGTTCGCCGCTGGCCGACAGGAGGGCGAACAGCCGCATGCCGGGCTCGAGCTTGGGAGCCTGCGGGAACAGCCGCGCCACTTCGTCGGACTCGAGCGGCTTCACGTAAGCCATCTGCCCGACGCCCAGGGAGGCCAGTTCGGCAACTCCAAGGACCGGCTCGACATGGTGTTTGATATCGAAGTTCATGGACATCTCCTTGTTGCGGATGCCGTCACACCTTGTCCGACGCGATGATGTCGATCTTTCGGATGATCCGTTCCGGCTCAGGCCGGACAAGATCGATCGACAACAATCCGTTGGACAGGTCCGCTCCCATGACCTCCATGCCGTCGACGAGGAGGAAGGTGCGCTGGAACTGACGGGCGGCGATGCCGCGATGAAGGAAGTGCCTTGTCTTGTCATCGGACTGACGGCCCCGGATCACGAGCTGGTTCTCTTCCAAGGTCACCTCCAGCTGGTCCCGGGTGAAACCGGCGACGGCCAGGGTGATGCGGAGACGCTCGGGAGCGTGTTCCGTGCGCGCCAAGCGCTCGATGTTGTAGGGCGGATAGCCATCTCCCGCCGCCTTGGCGACACGGTCGAGGGCCTGCTCGATCTCATCGAAGCCTAGCAGGAACGGATGCCCAAAGGGCGACTGACGCGACATGTTCGAAGCCCAAGGTTAGAGGCACTTCGTTTGGTTTTGAGCCCGCTCATGCGGCACTCAAGTGGCTCCGGAAGGAGCCGCTGTCGGCAATATGGCGATGGTGTCCCGCCCTATCAAGGCCTCGGGGACCGTTCCTCCTGGGCCTAGAAAACAAGGGTTAATGGGCGAGCCGGTCAAACCCGCTCACGCCACCAGGCGACCTGCTCGGCGACGCGGACCGGAGACGTTCCGCCGAAGCTCGTGCGGGAGCGGACGGAGTTCTCGACCCCGAGCACGTCGTAGATGCCCTGGTGGATCTTCGGCTCAACGGCCTGCATGGCGTCCAGGGGCAGCTCCTCGAGGGTGCAGCCGCGCTTCTCCGCCTCCGAGACGATGCGGCCCGTGACGTGATGGGCGTCCCGGAACGGGATGTCGAGGCTGCGCACCAGCCAGTCGGCGAGATCGGTCGCTGTGGAGAAACCCGCCCCGGCCACCGCGGCCATGCGCTCGGGCACCGGCTCCAGGTCCTGGATCATGCCGGTCATGGCGGCCAGCACGATCTCGATGGTGTCAGCGGCATCGAAGAGCGGTTCCTTGTCCTCCTGGGTGTCCTTCGCATAGGCGAGCGGCAGGCCCTTCATGACGGTCAGGAGGGACACCAGGGAGCCGACCACGCGGCCGCTCTTGCCGCGCACCAGCTCGGCGGCGTCGGGATTGCGCTTCTGCGGCATCATGCTGGACCCGGTGGTCCAGCGGTCCGGCAGGCGGACGAAGCCGAAGGGAGCTGACATCCAAATGATGATTTCTTCCGCCAAACGTGACAGATGGACGGCGCAAATGGAAGCCGCCGCCATGAACTCCAGGAGGCTGTCCCGGTCCGAGACCGTGTCCAGCGAATTGCGGGTCGGGCCGTCGAAGCCGAGCGCCTTGGCGGTCATGTGCCGGTCGATGGGGAAGGACGTGCCGGCGAGCGCACCTGCCCCGAGGGGGCACTCGTTCAGGCGCCGGCGGGAATCCCGAAATCGGCCGCGGTCCCGGCCGAACATCTCCACATAGGCCATCAGGTGGTGCCCGAAGGTCACCGGCTGGGCGCTCTGGAGGTGGGTGAAACCCGGCATCACCGTGGCGGCATGGGCCTCGGCCTTGTCGAGGAGCGCCCTGATCAGGATGGTCAGCTGCTCGTCGGTCCGGTCATGGGCCTCGCGCACCCAGAGCCGGGTGTCGGTGGCGACCTGGTCGTTGCGGCTGCGGGCCGTGTGCAGGCGGGCGGCCGGATCGCCGACGATCTCGCGCAGCCGGCTTTCCACGTTCATGTGGATGTCTTCGAGCGCTGTCGAGAAGGTGAAGGAGCCGGACTCGATCTCGCCCAGGACCCGCTGGAGCCCCTGATGAATGGCGTCCCGGTCGCTCTCGGCGATGATTCCCTGCTTTGCCAGCATGGCGCTGTGGGCGATGGAGCCCTGGATGTCCTGGGAAGCCAGGCGCTTGTCGAAATCGATGGACGCGTTGATGGCCTCCATGAGGGCGCTGGGCGAGGACGAGAACCGCCCGCCCCACATGGTGTTGGCACCGGATTTCTTGGCTTCTTCAGACACGGGTGTTCATCCAGAAAGAGGGTCGGGCTCGCCTTTGCCACACTTTGCCCCCCGAGGCCAAGCCGGATCGCCGTCTGCCCTCCCGTTGGGCAGCCTGCGCAATGTTTGCCAGTTTAAAACCAGTTGCTGGACTCGACATCTTTTGTGTGATTTGCATTCATACTGGCGCAACAACAGGCGCTTAGAGCGCCGAAGGGAATGGCCATGAAGCGACTTCCGAAATTTCTCCTATCCGCTGCTCTGGTTGCCACCATGGCGACCTCCTTCTCCGCCGTTATGGCGGCGACCCCGCCGGACACCCTGGTCCAGGCCTGGCAGAGCGACGACATCATCTCCCTGGATCCCGCCGAGGTGTTCGAGTTCAGCGCCTCCGAGATCATGGGCAACACCTATGAGCGTCTGGTTGCCTACGACGTGAAGGACGTGTCGAAGATCTACGGGCAGGTGGCCGAATCCTGGACCGTCTCGCCGGACGGAAAGACCTACACGTTCAAGCTGAAGCCCAACCGGAAGTTCGCCTCCGGCAACCCGATCACGGCCGAGGACGTGGTCTACTCGCTCCACCGAGCCGTGTCGCTCGACAAGTCGCCGGCCTTCATCCTGGGCCAGTTCGGCTTCACGAAGGACAACGTGAAGGACAAGATCAAGCAGACCGGCCCGCTCGAGCTCACCGTCGAGGTCGACAAGCCCTACGCGCCGACGCTCGTCCTCTACTGCCTGGGCAACTCGGTCGCGTCGATCGTCGACAAGAAGCTTCTCGTGCAGAACGAGAAGGACGGCGACTGGGGCTATAACTGGCTGAAGACCAAATATGCCGGCTCCGGCCCGTACATCATGCGCGACTGGAAGGCCAACGAGGTCCTGGTCCTCGAGCGCAACCCGAACTACGAGAAGAAGACGCCCCTCGCCCGCGTGATCTTCCGCCACATCAAGGAGACCGCGAGCCAGCGCCTCCTGCTCGAGAAGGGCGATATCGACGTGGCGCGCAACCTGAATCCGGAAGAGATTACCGCGGTGTCCAAGAACCAGGACATCAAGATCGCGAGCGCGCCCAAGGGCACGGTCTACTATCTCGGCCTGAACCAGAAGAACCCGAACCTCGCCAAGCCCGAGGTCCGGCAGGCGCTGAAGTACCTGGTCGACTATCAGGCGATCGCCGACACCATCATGAAGTACAAGGGTGACGTTCACCAGAACTTCCTGCCCAAGGGCTTCCTGGGCGCCGAGACCAACAATCCGTACAAGCTCGACGTCGCCAAGGCGAAGGAGCTGCTGGCCAAGGCCGGCCTGAAGGACGGGTTCTCGGTCACCATGGACACCCGCTCCACCTCCGAGATCATGGGCATCGCCCAGGCCATGCAGGCGACCTTCGCCCAGGCCGGCATCAAGCTCGAGATCCTGCCGATGGATTCCAAGCAGGCCCTGACCAAGTACCGGGCTCGCCAGCAGGACATCTATATCGGCAACTGGGGCTCGGACTATCAGGACCCGAACTCCAACGCGGACACCTTTGCGGCCAACGACGACAACTCGGACAATGCGAAGGCCAAGCCGCTCGCCTGGCGCAACGCCTGGGATCCGGGGCCGCTGACCGCCAAGACCCGCGCGGCCGTGATGGAGCGCGATGCGGAGAAGCGCGCGCAGACGTACAAGGAGCTGCAGAAGTCGGTTCTCGACGACGGTCCGTTCGTGATCTTCCTGCAGCAGACCGAAGTGGCGGCCGTGCGCAAGAACGTGGACAACTTCGTCCTCGGCCCCTCCTTCAGCGACAACGACGTGTCCCAGGCGAAGAAGAACTGACGCTTCGATGGTTTCAGCAGTCATGAACGGGGGCGGAGGGCACGTCGGTGCCCTCCGCTCCTTCCTTAAGAAAGTCGTCCAGTTCGTCATCGTCCTGGCGACGACCCTTCTCGGCCTCGTGGCCGTCACCTTCTTCATCGGCCGCGTCGTGCCGATCGATCCGGTCATTGCCATCGTGGGCGATCGGGCCTCCCCTCAGGTGTACGAGCGCGTCCGCCAGGAACTCGGCCTCGACCTGCCGCTCATCCAGCAGTTCTGGATCTATCTGAAGAAGGCCGTCACGGGCGATTTCGGCAATTCGGTGCTCACCACCAATCCGGTGCTGACGGACATCGCCAACGCGTTTCCGGCCACCCTGGAGCTCGCCACGCTCGGCACGCTGATCGGCGTGATCGTGGGCATTCCGCTCGGCGTCCTCGCGGCGGTCAAGCGCGGCAGCTTCATCGACCAGTTCGTGCGCGTGCTCGGCCTCGCCGGCTACTCGATCCCGATCTTCTGGCTCGGCCTCATGGGTCTGCTGCTGTTCTACGCCAAGCTCGGCTGGGTGGCGGGTCCGGGCCGCATCGACGTGACCTATTCCTATCTCTACACGCCGGTCACCAACATCGTGCTGCTCGACACCGCCATGCAGGGCCAGTGGGACGCGTTCTGGGACGCGGTCTCGCACATCATCCTGCCGGCCTGCCTGCTGGGCTATTTCTCGCTTGCCTATATCAGCCGCATGACGCGCTCGTTCATGCTCAACGAGCTGGCCCAGGAATACGTAATCGCCGCGCGGGTGAAGGGTCTGTCGGAGGCCAGGGTGATCTGGCGCCACGCCCTGCGCAACGCGGCCGTGCCCCTGATCACGGTGATCGCCCTCTCCTATGCCAACCTGCTCGAAGGCTCCGTGCTCACCGAGACGGTCTTCGCGTGGCCGGGTCTCGGCCAGTACATCACCAATTCCCTGCAGAACGCCGACATGAACGCGGTGCTCGGCGGAACCCTCGTGATCGGGGCAGCCTTCGTGCTGCTCAATCTCGTGTCCGACCTGCTCTACCGCCTGCTCGATCCGAGGACCCGCTGATGGCCGGCTCCCCTGCTCTCTCCGAACCGAACGGCTGGCGGGCCTGGCTGCTCTCCGCCGAGCCGCATTCCCGCTGGCAGGCCCGCCTCGGCCGGTTCTATCTCGGCTGGCGGGTCTTCACCCGCAACCCGCTCGCGGTCGTGGGCCTCGCCATCGTGATCCTGCTGATCCTGGTGGCGCTCTTCGCCGACGTCATCGCGCCTTATTCACCCATCGCCGGCGGCGACCTGCGCACGCAGCGGCTGCTGCCGCCGAGCGAGACTTTCTGGCTCGGCACGGACGACCAGGCGCGCGACATCTTCTCGCGCATCATCTACGGCTCGCGCATCACCCTGTTCGTCGTGGTGCTGGTGGCCCTGATCGCAACGCCCATCGGGCTCTTCGTCGGCACCGTGTCGGGCTATCTCGGCGGCTGGGTCGACACGGTGCTGATGCGGATCACCGACATCTTCCTGGCCTTCCCGCGCCTCGTCCTGGCCCTCGCCTTCGTGGCCGCCCTGGGACCCGGCATCGAGAACGCCATCATCGCCATCGCGATCACGTCCTGGCCTCCTTACGCCCGCATCGCGCGCGCCGAGACCCTGATGATCCGCAACAGCGACTTCATCGCGGCCGTGAAGCTGCAAGGCGCCTCGACGCCGCGCATCATCTTAGGGCATGTGGTGCCGCTCTGCCTGTCCTCGCTCATCGTGCGCGTGACGCTCGACATGGCGGGCATCATCCTGACGGCGGCGGGCCTCGGCTTCCTCGGCCTCGGGGCGCAGCCACCGATGCCGGAATGGGGCGCCATGGTGGCCACCGGCCGCAACTACCTCATCGACCAATGGTGGGTCGCCGCCATGCCGGGCCTGGCCATCTTCGTGGTGAGCCTCGGCTTCAACCTGCTCGGCGACGGCCTGCGCGACGTTCTCGATCCGAAGGCCGCCAAATGACCAAGCCGCTTCTCGACGTCGAAGACCTGCGCGTCCGCTTCCACCTGCGCACCGGCACCGTGGAGGCGGTGCGCGGCGTGTCCTTCCAGCTCGGCCGCGAACGCCTCGGCATCGTGGGCGAGTCCGGCTCCGGCAAGTCCCAGACGGGCCGCGCCATCCTGGGGTTGACCCCTCCCCCGGGCGAGGTCACGGCCAAGCGCCTCGCCTTCGACGGGATCGACCTGCTCACCGCCTCGAAGCGGACCCTGCGCACCCTGCGCGGCGGGCGCATCAGCATGGTGATGCAGGACCCGAAATACTCGCTGAACCCGGTCATGACCATCGGCGAGCAGATCATCGAGGCCTATCAGGCCCACGCCAAGGCCGGCCGTGGGGAGGCCCGCGACCGGGCGCTCGCCATGCTGGAGGCCGTGAAGATGCGCGATCCGGCCCGGGTGTTCTCCCTCTACCCGCACGAGGTGTCGGGCGGCATGGGCCAGCGCGCCATGATCGCCATGATGCTCGTGACCGATCCCGATCTGCTCATCGCCGACGAGCCGACCTCGGCCCTCGACGTGACCGTGTCCATGGAGGTGCTGCGCATCCTCGACGAGCTCGTCGCCGAGCGCGGCATGGGGCTGATCTTCATCTCGCACGACCTCAAGCTCGTCTCCTCCTTCTGCGACCGGGTGCTGGTGATGTATGCCGGCCGTGTGGTCGAGCAGCTCGAGGCGAAGAACCTGCGCGAGGCGCAGCACCCCTATACGCAGGGGCTGATGCGCTGCCTGCCGACCCTGAAGGACGACGTTCGTCCGCTCCCCACCCTGAACCGCGACCCCGCCTGGGCGCAGTGACCGGTGACTGATCCGATGCTCGATATTCAGAATCTTCAAGTCGTCTTCGGCACGGGCCGCCTCAGGGTCGACGCGGTCAAGGACGTGAGCTTCCACGTGGAGCCCGGCGCCGCGTACGGGCTCGTCGGCGAGTCCGGCTCGGGCAAGTCGACAGTCCTGCGCGCCATCTGCGGCCTGGCGCCAATCACCAGCGGGCGTGTCCTGGTCGAGGGCAGGCAAGTCACCACGCCCCGCGGCAAGGACTTCTACCGCACGGTCCAGATGGTCTTCCAGGACCCCTACGCGTCGCTTCATCCGCGCCACACGGTCGACCGCACGCTCTCGGAACCGCTCGCCATCCACGGCGAAAAGGACGCGGAGGCGCGCATTCTGCAGGCCCTGCGCGAGGTGGGCCTGGGCCCCTCCTTCCGGTTCCGCTATCCGCACCAGCTCTCCGGCGGGCAGCGCCAGCGCATCGCCATCGCGCGAGCGCTGATCCTGCGCCCGAAGGTTCTGCTCCTCGACGAACCGACCTCGGCACTCGACGCCTCCGTGCAGGCGGAGATCCTGAACCTGCTCGACGACCTGCGCCGCAAGATGGGGCTGACCTATATCCTGGTGAGCCACGATCTCGCGGTCGTGGCCCATCTGTGCGAACGTCTTCTCGTCATGCGCCACGGCGAGGCCGTCGAGGAGACCACATCCACGGCCCTGCGCTCGGGGGTGACCTCGAACGCGTATACCCAGTCCCTGATCCAGGCGAGCCAGGGTTTTACGAGAGACGCGAAAGAGCCGGCCCGCTCCCTGGCCGGCTGACCCTGACATTCACTTCCAACCGCTTGGCACGAATCCATGTCCCGCTCCCCCCTGATGCCGGTCTTCGACGGCCACAACGATGTCCTCCTCCGCCTGATGCGCGGCAAGATCCAGCCGGAACAGGCCTTTCTCGAAGGCGACAACATCGGGCATCTCGACTGGCCGCGCATGAAGGAAGGCGGGCTCATTGGCGGGTTCTTCGCCGTTTACGTGCCGTCCGACAGCGTCGGCGTGGACGTGGACGCCTTGATGACCCAGTCCCGCTACGACGTGCCCCTGCCGCCCCAGCTCTCCCTGGCGACGAGCCAGCAGGTCACCGTGCACATGGCCTCGCTGCTCATCCGGATCGAGCGCGCCTCGAAGGGCGAGGTGAAGATCTGCCGCAGCGCCGCCGACATCCGCCAGTGCATCGATGCCGGCAGGCTCGCGGCCATCCTGCACATCGAGGGCGCGGAGGGCATCGACCCGGACCTGCATCTGCTCGACGTGCTCTACGAGAGCGGCCTGCGCTCCATCGGGCCGGTCTGGAGCCGCCCCAACATCTTCGGCCACGGGGTGCCGTTCAGCTATCCCTCGACGCCCGACACGGGTCCGGGCCTCACCGATCGCGGGCTCGCCCTGGTGCGCACCTGCAACCGGCTCAAGATCATGATCGACCTCTCGCACCTGAACGAGAAGGGATTCTGGGACGTGGCCCGGCTCTCGGACGCGCCGCTCGTCGCCACCCATTCCAATGCCTGGGAGATCTGCCAGCACTCGCGCAACCTCACGGACAAGCAGCTCGCGGCCATCCGCGAGAGCCGCGGCATGGTGGGCGTGAACTTCGCCACCTCGTTCATCCGTCCGGACGGCCAGCGCAACGACGACACGCCGCTCGAGGAGATGATCCGCCACATGGATCACCTGATCGAGCATGTGGGCGTCGAGGGCGTGGGCCTGGGCTCGGATTTCGACGGAGCGACGATCCCGGCCGAGATCGGCGACGTGCGCGGCCTGCCCCGCCTCGTGGACGCCATGCGCCGCCACGGCTATGACGAGGCCACCCTGCGCAAGCTCTGCTACGAGAACTGGGTGAACGTCCTGGAGCGCACCTGGGGGCGGTAGCGCCCCTGCCCCCTATCTTACCGAGACGATCCGCTTCCCTCCTCCGTCATGGCCGGGCTTGTCCCGGCCATCCCGATTGGAAGAGCGGTGTACCTTTCCGATCGGGATCACCGGCACAAGGCCGGTGATGACGTGGGCGGCCCCTTACCGCTCCGCCTTCGACGTGAGCGCGAAGATGCTCGCGATGCCGCCGACGCCGAGCATCAGCAGCAGGCTCACCGCGTTGATCGCCGGCGTCGCGCCCTCGCGCATCTGGCCGTACATGGTGATGGGCAAAGGCGGCTCGGACCCGACGAGCATCAGAGTCGTGTTGAAGTTCTCGAACGACATCAGCAGCGCCACGAGCCCGGCGCCGATGAGCGCGGGGCTCAGGAACGGCATCGTGATCGTGCGCAGCACCCTGGCGCGGCTGGCGCCCAGATCGAAGGCGGCCTCCTCGAGCGAGCGGTCGAACTTGCGCAGGCGCGCCGCGATGATGAGCGTCGCGATCGTGAGGATGAAGGAGAGCTGCCCCAGGATCACGAGCGGGAGTCCGGGGCGCAGGAGATCGAGATCGGTCTGGAAAAAATCCTCAAGCCCGTTCGCCACGCGCGAGAAGAAGGCGAGGATCGAGATGCCGAGCACCACGCCCGGGATCACGAGCGGCCAGAGCATCATCATGGCGAGTAAGGTCTTGCCGCGGAACTCGGCCCGCTCCAGCACCCAGGCGTTGACGGTGCCCAGCAGAACGGCGAGGAGCGCCACCGGGATCGCGACCCTGAAGCTGTTGCCGATGCTGCTCAGCCAGATCGGATCGGCCAGCACGCCCGGCTTGCCGAAGACAGCCCCGGAGCCGGTGAACCATTCGAGCGTGAAGCCGCGCCAGGGCGGCGACGGAAACGGGCTCGCGTTGAAGGCGAAAATCGCCACGACCAGCAGCGGCGCGAACAGGAACAGGTAGAACGCCGCGATGTAGAGCTTCCAGACGAGGGACGGTCGCTTCATGGGATCACGCCTGCTTCAGGGTGGAGCCGAGGCTCTGGCCGGTGAGGCGCAGGCCCAGCCACACGATGGCTGACGAGAGCAGCAGAAGCAGCATGCCGAAGGCCGCGCCCTGGGGCCAGTTGAAGCGCGTGATGAACTGCGCGTAGATCTGCTCGGTGAACCACAGGCCGTTCTTGCCGCCGAGCAGCACCGGCGTGGCGAAATTGCCCACGGTGAGCATGAACACGATGATCGAGCCCGCCACGATGCCGGGCATCGCGTGGGGGATGACGATCCGGCGCAGCACCGTCCATCGGCTGCCGCCGAGATCGAACCCCGCCTCGACGACGGCGGGCTCCAGGCTCTCCAGCGCATTGGCGAGCGGCACGATCATGAACAGCAGCCCGCCATAGACGAGGCCGAGGATCACGGCGCCGTCGTTGTAGAGCAGCTCCACCGGCTTGTCGGCGAGGCCGACGGCCCGCAGCGCATAGGAGATGACGCCGGTCTCGCGCAGCAGCATCATCCAGCCGAGCGTGCGCACCAGCTCCGACACCCAGAACGGCAGGAGGCAGAGCAGCAGCAGCATCGCCTTGACGCGTCCCCGCGCCACCCGGGCGATGTAGAGCGCGATCGGAAAGGCGAGCACGAGGGTGAGCGCCGTGACCAGGATCGACATGAAGGCGGTGCGCGCGAAGGTGCGCCAGTAGAGCGGCTCGGTGAAGAACTCGAGATAGTTCCCGAACCCGAAGGCATAGACCCGCGGGGCCACCCGCTCGCTGAACGACAGGACGAGGATCTCCACGTGCGGCAGCACGATGAGGAGCCCGAGCCACAGGATCGCGGGCGCCAGCAGCAGGAAGAGCGTGAGGCGCGAGGCCTGCTTCGTCATCATGCTGAAAAGACCCTCATGGCGTCCGCCGCCCAGCCCACATGGATCGGCGCACCGACCTCGATCCCCGCCAGGGGGCCCGCCTGCGGCAGCACGGCGCGTACCGGCTGCTCGAAGCCCAGGGTGTCGATGAGCAGGCTCGAATTGGCCCCGTCGAAGAGCACCGCCGAGACCCGGCCCTCGAAGCGGTTCGGGAGATCGCGCAAGGCCGGCTGGCTCGGAGCGAGCGCGATCGATTCCGGCCGCACGAAGGCGACGGCGGAGGCCTGCGGGACGCGGCCCGTTCCTTGCGTCACCGTGCCGGACGGCAGCTGCAGCGCGACCGTTCCGTCCGACGACGACACGATCTCGCCCTGCAGGCGGTTCGTCTCGCCCACGAAGCTCGCCACGAAGGGCGTGGCCGGGTTGTGGTAGAGCTCGCGCGGGCTTCCCACCTGCTCGAATTTCCCCTGGTTCATCACGGCGATGCGGTCGGACATGACGAGCGCTTCCGACTGGTCGTGCGTGATGTACACGAAGGTGGTGTTGAAGGTGCTCTGCAGCTGCTTCAGCTCGATCTTCATGTGCTCGCGCAGCTTGAGATCGAGCGCCCCGAGAGGCTCGTCGAGGAGCACGAGGGTGGGCTCGAGCACGAGGCAGCGGGCGATGGCCACGCGCTGCCGCTGGCCGCCGGACAGGGCCGTCACACGCCGTCCGCCGAATCCCTTGAGGCCGACGCGCTCCAGCATGCGCTCGGCGCGTCCTCGCGCGTCCTCGCGCGGCATGCCGCGGCAGACGAGCCCATAGGCCACGTTCTCGCCCACGCTCATCATCGGAAAGAGCGCGAGGCTCTGGAACACCATGTTGACCGGGCGCCGGTTGGCCGGAACGCCGATCATCGACTGCCCGCGGATGCGGATGTCCCCGGACGTCGGATGCTCGAACCCGGCGATCATGCGCATCAGGGTGGTCTTGCCGCAGCCGGACGGCCCGAGGATCGAGAAGAACTCGCCGGGGGCGACGCCGAACGTCACGTCGTCGACGGCCGCATGGCCGCCGAAGCGCTTTGTGACGCCGACGATGTCGAGATCGTTTGCAGGATGGGTTGAATCTGCCATGACGCTGCCGCGCAAAAGATCATCCCCTGGACAAGCGCATCGGGCGGAAACGTGGGACCGGCTTTCCGCCTCGAACGACGCGCTTTGGAAACGAGCATCGGATGGATCCCAAAAGTGGTGTCCACTTTTGGGATCCGATGCCTGCCGGGGGATGATGATACTCCAGGATGGGCTTTTACGAACCGGCCTTCAGGCGGTCGAGGACCTTGCCCTCGATCTCCTCAATGCCGGCCGGCACCGCCGGATACCACTTGATGTTGTCGATGGCGGCCTTCGGGAAGCTCTCGGCGAACTGGTCCTTCAGCTTGCCCTGCATGAGCTTGTCGGCGCCGTTCGAAGCCGTGAAGTTGCCGGCGGTCGCAGCGACTTTCGCGGCGATCTCAGGCTTCATGTTGAAGTTGATCCACTTGTAGGCCGCGTCGTCGTTGCGGCCCTTGGCCGGGATCGCGAAGGTGTCGACCCAGCCCAGGGCGCCGGACTTGGGCGCGATGAACTTGATGTCCTGGTTCTCGGAGTTGAGCTTCCACCCGCCCGTGTCCCAGGCCATGGCGGCCACCACCTCGCCGGACCGGAGGGCGTTGAGGAGCTGGTCCTTGCCGTCCCAGAAGAACTTCACGCTCTTCTTGCACTCGGCGAGCTTGGCCCCGACCTCGTCCATCATGGCCGTGTAGGCCTTCGGGTCGTTATAGGACGCGAACGGGTCCATGCCGTTGGCGAAGGCGAACGCGATGAGCGCCGGGCGCTTGGCGCGGAAGCTGGTCTTGCCGGCCAGGGCCTGGTCGCAGAGATCGTTGTAATCGGCGACCTTCGGGGCCGCCTTGGTGTTCACGATGAGACCGTCCGTGCCCCAGATGTGGGGAACGCCGTAGACCTTGCCCTCGACGGTGGTGTTCTTCTTGGTCGCTTCCAGCATGGAGGCGATGAACTGATCCGACTTGAGCTTGGACAGGTCGAGCGGCTTGTAGATGCCGAACTCCGCCTGCGGGCCGGCGATGCGGTCCTGGCTCGGCTGGACCAGATCGAAGCCGGCGCCCTGCGTGGCGCGGAGCTTCGAGATCATCTCCTCGTTGTTCGAGAGCGTAACCTCGACCTCGATGCCGGTTTCCTTGGTGAACTGGTCCATCACGTCCTTCGGAACGTAATCGGCCCAGGTCAGGAGCCGCAGCTTCTCGGCGGCCTGCGCCGAGCCGACGACCATGAGAGCGGCCAGTGCCGTAGCCAGCTTCAAGCCGGCGCGTTTCGTCAACATCCTCGTCCTCCAATGTGGTTGGGCATTTTTGCCCTTGTTCCCCAGTTGCAAAACTATATGACAGTTGAACGACGCGCTAGGGGGTTCGAAGCCGGCTCATAAACCCTTCGACGGCTGACAGCCTCCCCTCGCCCCGCTATGGGTATGCTTCCCTTGATGGAGCTTTCGCGATGCGCACCTTCTACCCCGAAATAGAACCCTACGATCACGGCATGCTCGATGTCGGCGACGGTCATCGGGTCTATTGGGAATTGTGCGGGAATCCGAAAGGAAAACCCGTGGTTTTCCTTCACGGCGGGCCGGGCGGCGGCTGCACGCCGACCCAGCGCAGGCTGTTCGATCCGGAGAAATACCGGATCCTGCTCTTCGATCAGCGCGGCTGCGGCCGCTCGACCCCCTATGCCAGCCTGGAGGCCAACACCACCTGGGATCTCGTGGCCGATATCGAGCGCCTGCGCGTCATGATCGGTGTGGACAAGTGGATGGTGTTCGGCGGCTCCTGGGGCTCGACCCTGGCGCTGGCCTATGCCGAGACCCATCCGGAGCGGGTGACCGAGCTGGTGCTGCGCGGGATCTTCACCCTCCGTCGCCCGGAGCTGCTCTGGTACTACCAGGAGGGCGCTTCCTGGATCTTCCCGGACAAGTGGGAGGGCTTCCTCGCGCCGATCCCCGAGGACGAGCGCGGCGACCTGATGGCCGCCTATCGCAGGCGCCTGATCGATCCCGATCCGGCCGTCCGGGCGAAGGCCGCCAGGGCCTGGAGCCTTTGGGAAGGCGAGACGATCACGCTCCTGCACAATCAGGATTACAGCGACCAGTTCGGCGACGAGCACTACGCGGTGGCGTTCGCCCGGATCGAGAACCACTACTTCGTCCATGAGGGCTGGCTCGAGGACGGGCAGCTCATCCGCGACGCCCACCGGCTGAAAGACATTCCGGGCGTGATCATCCAGGGCCGCTACGACATCGCGACCCCGCCGAAGACCGCCTGGGATCTGCACAAGGCCTGGCCGGAAGCCCGCTTTATCATGGTGCCGGACGCCGGCCACGCGGTGAGCGAGCCTGGGATCACGCATCATCTCATCGAGGCGACGGACGCGTTCGCACAGATTTAGGGCGGACGCCGTCCGACGCGACGCAACCCTCCCGTCGTCCTCCGCACGTCATGGCCGGCTTCGTGCCGGCCATCTCGATGGGAAAAGCGCGGGTCTCAAACAAGTGGGATCACCGGGACAAGCCCGGTGATGACGTGAGAGGGTTGTACCGGGCAGTACGAGGCAACACCCACAATAGCGTTGCAGCTCTTACTTCGCCGTCCAGCCGCCATCCATGGACAGGTTGGCGCCCGACATCTGGCTCGCGGCGTCCGAGCACAGGAACACGGCGAGCGCCGCCACCTGATCGACGGCCACGAACTGCTTGGTGGGCTGGGCTTCGAGGAGCACGTCGTTGATCACCTGCTCCTTGGTCATGTTGCGCGCCTTCATGGTGTCGGGAATCTGCTTCTCGACAAGCGGCGTCCAGACATAGCCGGGGCTGATGCAGTTGACCGTGATGCCGTCGGTCGCCACCTCGAGGGCCACCGTCTTGGTGAGGCCCGCGATGCCGTGCTTGGCCGCCACATAGGCCGACTTGAACGGCGAGGCGACGAGCGAATGGGCCGAGGCCGTGTTGATGATGCGGCCCCATTTGCGCGCCTTCATGCCGGGCACGGCGGCACGGATGGCATGGAACGCGGACGAGAGATTGATCGCGATGATCTGGTCCCATTTCTCGACCGGGAAATTTTCCACCGGCGAGACGAACTGGATGCCCGCATTGTTGACCAGGATGTCGACGCCCCCGAAGGTCCGCTCGGCGAGGCGGATCATCTCCTCGATCTCGTGCGGCTTCGACATGTCGGCCGCCGAATAGATTGCCCTGACGCCGAACTCGCTCTCGATGCCGGCCCGCTCCTTCTCGATGGCATCCGCATCGCCGAAGCCGTTGATGACCACGTTGGCGCCTTCCTTTGCGAAGGCCCGGGCGATGGCGAGGCCGATGCCGCTGGTCGAGCCGGTCACGACGGCTGTCCTGGATGTCAAAGTCATGCTCTACTCCATCAAAGCCTGGGCTCCAGGCATCATTGCAAGGGTGGCATACCACGGAGGGCGCCGCCGGGGTGAGCCTAGCAAAAAGAAGCATGCCGGGATGATCCCCCGGCAAGGCCCTCATCTGCTTCCGACGCATGGCGCCTTGGATCGACGCCCCGTTGCCGGATCGTCGGCAATATGAGATGCGGGATGTCGGGCCGTTCCGGATCGTCAACAGGTGCCTCGTGCCGACACCGAAAATACTTCCCTGCGGCGACAGTGCCGTGACCGTCGAGTTCGGAGAGACGATCGACCCGGACATCAACGGGATGGTTCTGGCGCTGGACGCCATCGTCAGGGCGCAGGCTCCCGCCGGCCTGATCGAGACGGTGCCGACCTACCGTTCCCTCACGATCCAGTTCGATCCGGCGACGACGGATTTCGACGCCCTCACCGGGCTCCTGGGTGACGCGACGAAGGACCTGGCCCCGCGCAGGGCGGTCGGCCGGCGCTGGCGCGTGCCGGTGGTCTATGGCGGCGAGTACGGCATCGATCTCGACGAGGTCGCGGGCCTGCACGGCCTGACGCCCAGCCAGGTGATCGAGATCCATTCCTCGGCCGTCTACCGGATCTACATGATCGGCTTCCTGCCGGGCTTCACCTATCTCGGCGGCCTCGACAGGCGGATCGCCACGTCGCGGCGGCTCCATCCTCGGGCCAAGATCCCGGCCGGCACGATCATGATCGGCGGCGAGCAGGCGGGGATCGCCCCCATGGACATGCCGAGCGGCTGGCACAATCTCGGCCTGACGCCCGTCCGGCCCTATGCGCCCGGGCGCGATCCGGTCTTCCTGTTCGCGGCCGGCGACGAGATCGTGTTCGAACCCGTCGACGCCTCGCGCTGGGAGGCCCTGGAGAAGGCCGTCCGGGCCGGAGAGCCGGTCGCCGAGGAGGTGCGCCCATGACCGATCTCGTCATCAAATCCTGCGGCCCCATGACGAGCCTGCAGGATCGCGGGCGCATCGGCTACCAGGGCTTCGGCGTCTCCCCGTCCGGAGCCATGGACCGCCGCGCCCTGGCCGTGGCGAACACCCTCGTCGGCAACCCGCCCGAGACGGCGGCCGTGGAATTCATGAATCTCGGCGGCGCGTTCACCTGCGAGGGCGGGGACATGCACGTGGCGCTCGCGGGCGCCGGATGCTCGCTGAGCATCGACGGAACGCCCGTTGCGCCGCAGACCTCCGTCGTGCTCAAGGAGGGGCAAAGTCTGGAGGTCGGCCATCCGCGCACCGGCACCTTCGCGTATCTGGCGGTCGCCGGCGGCATTGCGGTCGAGCCGGAACTCGGGAGCCTCTCGTTCCATCTGCGCTCCCGGCTCGGCGGCCTGAAAGGCTCGCCTCTGAAGGCGGGAGATCGCCTCCCTGCCCTCCCCGAGGCCCAGGACCGCGAGCCGATGCAGCTTGCCGTCGACCTCCTGGAGGAGACGGGCCCGATCCGGGTCATGCTCGGCCCGCAGGACGATTATTTCACGCCGGAAACTATTTCGTTGCTTCTGGAAAGTGAATTCACCGTCAGCCCGCAGGCCGACCGCATGGGCTTCCAGCTCACCGGTCCGCGCCTCGAGCATTCCCGGGGCTTCAACATCGTGTCGGACGGGATCGTGGACGGCCATATTCAGGTGCCGGGCAGCGGCCAGCCCATCGTGCTCATGCGCGACCGGCAAACGGCCGGGGGCTACCCGAAGATCGCCACGGTGATCAGCGCCGATCTCGCCCGTTTCGCGCAGCTGCGCCCGGGGATGGGCCTGCGCTTCGAGGCGGTGGAGCGGGACGCGGCCGTCGCGGCCGCACGCCGGCTCAAGGACTGGATCGCGTCCCTGCCCGCGAGCCTGACGCCCGTGCGATTCGCGCTCACGACCGAGCATCTGTTGAGCCGCAACCTGATCGGCGGCACGGTCGACGCGCTCGCGCCCGCCCCGGCCGATGTGAACGATTGAACGAAAAGGGCGCCGCACCCGCGACGCCCTGGTCTGCTTATTTCGCTTTTGTCTTGACGCCGCTTTCCTCGCTGCGGTCCGGCGCTCCAGCGGCCTTGGCCTCGCGGCGGCGCGCGTGCAGGATCCATTCGGTGTAGCCGTTGGGCTGTTCCGCGCCCTTGAAGATCAGGTCGCAGGCGGCGTTCCAGGCCGGGCCCTCGAATTTCGGCGTCATCGGACGATAGAGCGGGTCGCCCCCGTTCTGCCGGTCCACCACGGCCGCCATGCGGCGCAGGGTCTCCATCACCTGGTCCTTGGACACGATGCTGTGGCGCAGCCAGTTGGCGATGTGCTGGCTCGAGATGCGCAAGGTGGCCCGATCCTCCATCAGGCCGACATCGTGGATGTCCGGCACCTTGGAGCAGCCGACGCCCTGGTCGATCCAGCGCACCACGTAGCCCAGGATGCCCTGGCAGTTGTTGTCGAGCTCCTGCTGCACCGCGTCCGGCGCCCAGTTCGACTGCGACACCGGAATGGTCAGGATGTCGGTGAGCTTCGCGCGCGGACGCTCCTTCAGCTCCTCCTGGCGCACGGGAACGTCGATCTCGTGGTAGTGCAGCGCATGGAGCGTCGCGGCGGTGGGCGACGGCACCCAGGCGGTGTTGGCGCCGGCCTGCGGATGGCCGATCTTCTGCGCCAGCATGTCGGCCATCTTGTCAGGCGCCGCCCACATGCCCTTGCCGATCTGTGCCTTGCCGGGCAGGCCGCAGAGGAGGCCCACATCCACGTTGTTGTCTTCGTAGGCTTTGATCCAGGCGGTCGACCTCATGTCGTTCTTGCGGATCATCGGGCCGGCTTCCATGGACGTGTGGATCTCGTCGCCGGTACGGTCGAGGAAGCCCGTGTTGATGAACACGATGCGGTCGCTCGCCGCCTTGATGCAGGCCTTGAGGTTGACGGTGGTGCGCCGCTCCTCGTCCATGATGCCCATTTTCAGCGTGTTGCGGGCAAGCCCCAGCATGTCCTCGACGGCGGCGAAGAGATCGTTCGCGAAGGCGACCTCGTCGGGCCCGTGCATCTTGGGCTTCACGATGTAGACCGAGCCCGCGCGGCTGTTGCGGATCGGCCCGGAGCCCTTCAGGTCGTGGATGGCGATGAGCGACGTGACGGCGGCGTCGAGGATGGTCTCGGGGATGTCCCGGCCTTCCTCGTCCAGCACCGCATCGGTGAACATGTGGTGGCCCACGTTGCGCACCAGCATGAGGCTGCGCCCGTGCAGGCGCAGTTCGCCGCTGTTGGGCATGGTGTAGACCCGGTCCGGGTTGAGGTGGCGCTCGACGGTCTTGCCGCCCTTCTCGAAGGTCTCGACGAGGTCGCCCTTCATGAGCCCGAGCCAGGTGCGATAGATCTGCACCTTGTCCTCGGCATCCACCGCGGCGACCGAGTCCTCCAGGTCCATGATCGTGGAAATGGCCGATTCCAGCACCACGTCGGCGATGCCGGCGGGATCCTCGGCGCCAATCGGGTGCGAGCGGTCGATGCGGATGTCCAGGTGCAGGTTGTTGTGGCGCAGGAGCACGGAGGTCGGGTTGGCCGCCTCGCCCTGGTAGCCGATGAACTGGGTCGGATCGATCAGGCCGGTCTCGGTGCCGTCCTGCAGGGTGACGAAGAGGGCCCCGCCCTGGTCCGCATAGGAAACCGCGTCCCGGTGGCTGCCGGCGGCGAGCGGCGCCGCCCGGTCCAGCACCTCGCGGGCGCGCTCGACCACCTTGGCGCCGCGGGCCTTGTTGTAGCCGCCGGACCGGGGGGCGCCGTCCTCCTCCGGGATGGCGTCGGTGCCGTAGAGCGCGTCATAGAGACTGCCCCAGCGGGCATTGGCGGCGTTGAGCGCATAGCGGGCATTGGAGACCGGCACCACGAGCTGGGGGCCGGCGATCCGGGCGATCTCGTCGTCCACATGCTGTGTCTGGACGGTGAAATCCTCGGGCTCGGGCAGGACGTAGCCGATGTCGCGCAGGAAACGCTCGTAATCCGCCTGATCGAAGGCCTTGCCGGCCCGGCCGCGGTGGTACTCGTCGATCTGCGCCTGGATCCTGTCCCGCACGGCCAGAAGCTCGCGGTCGCGGGGCGCGAAATCCCGGACGAGCCCGGCGAGGCCGCTCCAGAAGACGGCGCTCGAAAGCCCCGTGCCGGCAATCGCCTCCCGTTCGATGAAATCGTGAAGAACCGATGCAACCTGGAGGCCGTTCGTCTGGACGCGCGTCATCGTTCCCGCTTTCGGTGGCTAAAGGACATTGCCTTAGCTTAAGGCGCTGTGACTAAAAATGAAGATCGCGTCCGCTTCCATGCGAAAAAGGGCGGACGATCGGGCCCGAATCCTATGCTTTAGATGTACGTCCGGCGGTCCGAATCGGGTCCGAAACAAAAAAGCCGCCTGAGCGGCGGCTGTTTTGGGAATTGGTGGAGCCAGGCGGGATCGAACCGCCGACCTCTTGCATGCCATGCAAGCGCTCTCCCAGCTGAGCTATGGCCCCATCTCGATCCGCGGTGCCGGGCACCGCGGGGTCTGCCGTGTTCGGCAGAGGCGTCTCTATAGTCGCCTCTGCTTCGAGGTTCAAGCCTCTTCGTCGTCTTCCAGATCGCTGTCGATCAGATCCGACACGTCGTCGTCGCCCTCTTCCTCGTCCTCGAGGAAGGTGTCGTCGTCGGCCACGTCGTCGCCCACGTCGATATCGTCGTCGACCGGGACGTCCTTCTCGTTCTCGCCGGCCTCGACCTCGTCGAGGGACACCATCTCCGGCCCGGTCGCCTCGAGCTCGGTCTCGTCGTCGTCATCGGGGGCGGCGGCGCGCGCCACCACGGGAGCGGCCACCCGGCTCATGGCCACGGCCTGGAAGACGGTGCCGCATTTCGGGCAGACGGCCGGGTCCTTGTTGAGATCGTAGAATTTCGCGCCGCAGCTCATGCACTGGCGCTTCAAGCCGAGTTCCGGTTTGGCCACGGGTGATTGCCTTGTGAGTGTGAATGGTCGGGAACGCTCCGTTAGTCGTGAGGGGGTGCCTTGTCAAATAGGAAATTGCAAGAGAGCCCCGGGCCTGCGCCAGCTTGCGCGTGACGGCGGGAAAACCGCATGTTAGGAGCCCGCCCTGATCAGAAGCCTCAAGGAACTCGAGCAAGGACCCGAGAATGTCGCACGCGCACGGATCGCCGTCACCGGTCGCCAGCAGGCCTGGAACGCCCCTGAAGGGGCGCATCCGCGTTCCCGGCGACAAGTCGATTTCTCACCGCTCCATGATCTTCGGCCTCCTGTCCATCGGCGAGACCCGGGTCGAGGGTCTGCTCGAAGGCGACGACGTGCTGCGCACGGCGGAAGCCTGCCGGGCTCTCGGAGCCGCCATCACCCGCGAGGCGCCCGGCCGGTGGCGGATCACCGGCGTGGGGATCGGCGGCCTGACCGAGCCCCAGGACGTTCTCGATTTCGGCAATGCGGGCACCGGCTCGCGCCTGATGATGGGCGTGGCCGGAAGCCATCCGATCACCTCGACCTTCGACGGCGACGCCTCCCTGCGCAAGCGTCCCATGCGCCGGATCCTCGATCCGCTCGTTCAGATGGGCGTGACCGTCGTGAGCGAGGCCGAGGGCGGACGGGTCCCGCTGACCCTCCGCGGCCCGAAGGAGACGATCCCGATCACCTACGAGACCCCGGCGGCCTCGGCCCAGATCAAGTCGGCGATCCTGCTCGCCGGCCTCAACTCCCCCGGCAGGACCACGGTGATCGAGCGCGAGGCGACCCGCGACCACACGGAACGGATGCTGCGCCATTTCGGAGCGAGCGTCGAGGTCGCCCCCCACGGGGCCGACGGCCGCGCCATCACGCTCCAGGGCCAGCCCGAGCTGCGCGGCACCGACATCGTGGTGCCGACCGATCCCTCCTCGGCGGCCTTCCCCCTGGTGGCGGCCCTGATCACGCCGGGCTCGGACGTGGTGCTCGAGGGCGTGATGATGAACCCCCTGCGCACCGGCCTCATCACGACCCTGATCGAGATGGGCGCCTCCATCGAGCGCCTGAACGAACGGGACGAGGGCGGCGAGACGGTCGCGGACCTGCGCGTCCGCCACAGCCGCCTCACCGGCGTGACGGTTCCCCATGCCCGGGCCCCGGCCATGATCGACGAATACCCGGTCCTGGCGGTCGCCGCCGCCTTCGCCGAGGGCACGACCCGGATGCAGGGGCTCCACGAGCTGCGCGTCAAGGAATCCGACCGGCTCGCGGCGGTTGCGGCCGGTCTGGCCGAGGCCGGCGTCGAGCACGAGATCCAGGGCGACGACCTGCTCGTTCACGGCTCGAACGGCAAGGTCCGGGGCGGCGGCAATCCGGTGGCGACCCATCTCGACCACCGCATCGCCATGTCGTTCCTGGTCATGGGCCTGGCCACGGCCCAGCCGATCACGGTGGACGACGGCGCCATGATCGCGACGAGCTTTCCTTCCTTCATCCCGCTCATGCGCGAGCTCGGCGCCACGATCCAGGATTAAGCTGGCCATGATCATCGCCATCGACGGCCCCGCCGCCTCGGGCAAGGGAACCCTGGGCCGGCGCCTGGCCGAGCATTACGGCTTCGCCCATCTCGACACCGGCCTGCTCTACCGGGCGGTCGCCCGCGTGCTCATGGACCGGGGCATTCCGCTCACGGACCGGGATGCGGCCGCGGAGGTGGCCCGGAACCTGGACGTCAGCCATCTGGAGGACGATTCACGCCTGCGCGGCGCCGCCATGGGCGAATCCGCCTCCGTGGTGTCGGCCTACCAGCCGGTCCGGGATGCCCTGCTGGCCTTCCAGCGCCAGTTCGGCGCCCAGGCGCCGGGCGCGGTGCTCGACGGCCGGGACATCGGGACCGTGGTCTGCCCGGATGCGGACGTGAAGCTCTTCATCACGGCCGCCCCGGAGGAGCGGGCGCGCCGGCGTCACCGGGAGCTGCTGAGCCGGGGCGAGCAGGCGGAATACGAGACGATCCTGGTGGATATCCGCCGCCGGGACGAGCGCGACATGAACCGCAGCACCGCTCCGCTCAAGGCGGCTGCCGATGCCATGACCCTGGACACGACGCATCTGGATGCCGACGGCGCCTTCCAGGCCGCGCTCGATCTCGTGGAGCGCCGGCAGCCTTCGAAGACCCGCGGTTAGACCTCCTTCAATTCTCCGTCATCGCCGGGCTTGTCCCGGTGATCCCGCTCCTGTCGTGCGCCGCGCCTTTCCGATCGGGATGGCCGGCACAAGGCCGGCCATGACGGGGAGCCCATGACGGGGAGGAATGCGCCCGCCCCGTGTCTCCCTGCGATCGAGGGACGGACCGGAATCCCCGCCATCGTCATACCGGAGGCCGCCCCTGGTCCCGGCCTGTCCTTGCCTTACTTTCAGAAGCTGGCACACTTCCATGACCTATCCGGCTCCGAGAAGGAGATACCGATGGTTCGTTCCGGCTTCATCCGTCTCGTCGCAGGGCTGGCCTGTCTTTGCGCGCTCGTGGCTCTGCCGGCCCAGGCCCAGACGGAGACCGAAGTCGACCTCGCTCTCGTCCTGGCGGTCGACATCTCCTTCTCCATGGACACGGACGAGCAGGCCCTGCAGCGGGAGGGCTTCGCCCAGGCGTTCCGGTCTAAGCTCGTCCACGATGCGATCCGCGGCGGAATGCTGGGCCGCATCGCCGTCACCTACATGGAATGGGCCGGCTCGCCGGACCAGAAGGTGATCGTTCCCTGGACGGTTCTCGACAATTCCGAGAGCCTGATGGCCTTTGCGGACAAGATCGCGTCCACGCCCCTGCGCCGGGCGCAGAGGACCTCGATCTCCAGCGCCATCGATTTCAGCGTGAAGCTTCTCGAGGAGAGCGGCATCAACGCGACCCGGCGGGTCATCGACGTGTCGGGGGACGGCCCCAACAACCAGGGGCGGCTCGTGATCGAGGCCCGGGACGCGGCCCTCGCCAAGGGGATCACCATCAACGGCCTGCCGATCATGCTGCGCCAGCCCGGCTATCTCGACATTCCGGATCTCGACATCTATTACAAGGACTGCGTCATCGGCGGCCAGGGTTCGTTCACCGTTCCGGTGCGCGAGCGCGACCAGTTCATCGAGGCGATCAAGACCAAGATCCTGCTGGAAGTCGCCAACCTGATGCCTGACCGGCCCCTGATCGACCGCATCCAGTCCCCTCCGCGCACCAACTGCATGGCCGGCGAGATGCAGTGGCGTGACCGCTGGAGCAATTGAACTGTCCTGCCCATGAAACAACTGACGCTGGCGCTCGTGGCCCACGACGCCAAGAAGGACGACATGGCCAACTTCGTGGCCAAGTATGAAAACGACATCCGCCCCTTCGCCCTCTTCGCCACCGGCACCACCGGCGGGCGCGTCATGGAACGCTGCCCGTCCCTCTCGGTTACGCGGTTGAAGAGCGGCCCGCTCGGCGGCGACCAGCAGATCGGCGCCATGATCGCCGAGGGAGAGATCGACGCGCTGTTCTTCTTCGTCGATCCGCTCTCGCCCCATCCCCACGACGTGGACGTGAAGGCGCTGATGCGTCTCGCCCTCGTCTACAACATCCCCATGGCGCTGAACCCCGCCACGGCGGAACGGCTGATCGAGTCGTTCCGAGATTAGCGGATCACGTTCTCGTCCTTCGCGCGGAGAGCCGAAGGTAAGAGTCGCATTGTCGGAACTCTGTGCCTGAAGACCGGCAATGCACGACCACGTCATCACCGGCCTTTTGCCGGTGATCCCGACCCGAAGAAGCGCTGCGCTTCACCGGATCGAGATGGCCGGTTCAAGTCCGGCCATGACGGAAAGGTGCCCCCCGGTCGGACCGCCCCGCAAGCTTCTCACGCCCCGCGCGGCTTGGCGCGCCGCGTCGGCGGAGCCGTCAGCGGGTCCTCGGGCCAGGGATGCTTGGGATACTGCCCGCGCATGTCGGCCCGCACCGCCGCCCAGGAGCCGCGCCAGAAGCCCGGCAGGTCGCGGGTGATCTGAATCGGGCGGTGGGCCGGGGACAGCAGGTGCAGGATGAGCGGCACGCGCCCGGCCGCGATGGTCGGATGCTTGTCGAGGCCGAACAGCTCCTGCACGCGCACGGCCAGAACGGGCCCCTCCTCGGCTCCGTAATCGATCGGGATCTGCGATCCGGTCGGCACCTCCACATGGGTCGGCGCCTCCGTCTCGAGACGCCGCTGCAGGTTCCAGGGCAGGAGCGCGCGCAGGGCCTCGCTCAGGAGATCGGGGCCGATGTCGTTCAAGCCGGCTCTGCCGACGAGATGGGGCGCCAGCCATTCCTGGGCCGTCCGGCTCAGGGCCTCGTCGGACAGGTCGGGCCATTCCTCGCCCTCGGCCTTGCGGAGGAACATCACGCGCTCCCGCCATTGCGCGAGCGCCTTCGACCACGGCAGGGCGTCGAGCCCCAGGGACACGAGACCTTCGGCCAGGGCCCGCGCCGCCTCGTCGGTCGCCGGTACTCTCAGAGGACGTTCGTTCAGGAGCAGGGCTCCGAGACGGCGGACGCCGCGCGCCCGGAGAGCCTTTGCCTGTCGGTCGAAGACGATCTCGTCACGCTGCTCGATCATCGCGCCGAACAGGCGGTCGATCTCGTCGGGCGACAGGGCGGCGGCGGCCAGAATGCGCGCCGAGGCGGCCCCGCCGGCGATCTCCGCGACGGCGAGGAAAGGCTCCCGCGCCAGCCGTTCATGCGCTTCGAGCGCGGCGCCGCGCCCGTTGGCCATGAGGTACTCGCCCGGTTTGCCCCGCGCCTTCGCAATCCGGTCGGGAAAGGCCAGCGTCATCAGCGCGCCGAAGGAATGCGGGTCGCTGGTGGCTGCGCGTGCCCCGCCCTTCGCCCAGCCCTCCGCCATGCGCCGCATGTCCTGCGCCCGGCCCGATCGGTCGCGCCGGAAGCGCTCGACCCGGTCGGCGAGGTCGACCGCGTCGCCACCCAGGCCGCGCTCGACGAGAACGGCCGCGAGATCCGCCGCTTCGCGCGCCTGCCCGCTTTCGCCCGCGGCCAGAACCATGCGGGCCAGGCGCGGCGGCAGGGGCAGGTCGCGCAGGCGCCGGCCCGTGTCGGTGATGCGTCCGTCGGCATCGAGAGCGCCGAGCTGCTGCAGCAGCGTCCGGGCTTCCTTAAGGGCCGGCGCCGGCGGCGGATCGAGAAAGGCGAGCGCCGTCGGGTCGGCGACGCCCCAGGCAGCGCAGTCGAGGAGCAGGGGCGCGAGATCGGCCGAGAGTATCTCCGGCCGGGCGAAGGGTTCGAGCGCGCCGGTGGCGGCCTCTTCCCAGAGTCGGTAGCACACGCCCGGCTCGGTGCGGCCGGCGCGGCCCCGGCGCTGATCGGCGGCGGCGCGGGAGACGCGCACCGTCTCCAGGCGCGTGAGCCCGATATTCGGCTCGTAGACCGGCACTCGGGCGAGCCCCGAATCGATCACGACCCGGACGCCCTCGATGGTGAGCGAGGTCTCGGCGATGGAGGTGGCGAGCACCACCTTGCGCCGTCCGGGCTTGGCCGGACTGACGGCGAGATCCTGCTCGCCTCGCTCCAGGGCGCCATAGAGCGGCGCGAGGTCGACCGCGGGATCGGAGATGCGCTCGCGCAGCAGGGTCTCGACCCGGCGGATCTCCCCCTGCCCCGGCAGGAAGACCAGGATGGAGCCGCTCTCGGCCCTCAAGCCGCGCATGACCGCATCCGCCACCTGCTCGTCGATGCGCCGGTTGGGATCGCGCCCCAGATAGCGGGTCTCGACCGGATAGGCGCGGCCTTCCGACTCCACGACGGGAGCTTCGTCCAGCAGCCTCGCCACCCGGGCTCCATCCAGGGTCGCCGACATGACGAGGAGGCGAAGATCCTCCCGCAGGCCTCCCTGCGCATCGAGAGCGAGCGCGAGGCCGAGATCCGCATCGAGGGAGCGCTCGTGGAACTCGTCGAAGAGCACGGCCGCAACGCCGTCGAGGGACGGATCGTCCAGGATCATGCGGGCGAAGACGCCCTCGGTGACGACCTCGATGCGCGTCTTGCGGCTGATCTTGGAGCCCAGGCGGACGCGCAGGCCCACGGTTTCCCCAACCGCCTCTCCGAGCGTCTGCGCCATGCGGGCGGCGGCAGCCCGCGCGGCCAGGCGCCGGGGCTCCAGCACGATGATCTTTCCCCCGTTCGCCCAGGGCTCGTCGAGAAGCACCAGCGGCACCCTGGTGGTCTTGCCGGCCCCGGGAGGGGCGACGAGCACGGCGTTGGGACCCGTGCGCAGGCGCGCCGTCAGATCCGCGAGGACGTCGTCGATCGGAAGGGAGGTGTCGAAAACCCGCATGCCGCCTGATGGCGCAAGCGAGCCGGGAGAGCAAGGGGCTTGGGACGTGCTGTCATTCCCGGCCTATGGCCGGCGGAGCAACACCCGCCTCGTCATGGCCGGGGCGGGCCCGGCCATGACGATTGGAAAGGCCCGGCGCATCACAGAAGCGAGGTCACCGGCACAAGGCCGGTGATGGACGTGGGAGCGATGTCACACCGGAAAGCCGTAGTCCCGCAGTTCCGCCGCCAGATCGATCCCGTCGACGCAGTGGATCGCCTGCATGCCGATGACGCGGGCGGCCTCCACATTGGCGCTGGAATCGTCGATGAACACGCAGTCTTCCGCCTTCAAGCCATAACGGTCGAGCAGCAGACGGTAGATGGCCGGATCGGGCTTGAGGAGGCGCTCGTCGCCCGACACGACGACGCCGTCGAACCCCGACAGGAACGGGAAGCGCTTCTGGGACTGGATGAATTTGGGGCCGGAAAAATTCGTGATGCAGTAATTGGGAACGCCGGCTTCCCGCAGGCGCAGCAGCAGGTCCACATGCTCCTCGAAGATTCCGGAAACGGTCTCGTCCCAACGCTCGTGGAACGCCCGGATCTGGGTCTCGTGCGTCGGGTGATCCTTGACGAGCAGAGCCACGGCCTCGTCCCAGTCGCGCCCCCGGTCCTGCTCCACGTTCCAGTCCGGGGTGCAGACATGGGTGAGGAACCACTCCATCTGGCCCTCGTCGTCGAAGATCCGGCGATAGAGATTGCGCGGGTCCCAGCGCAGCAGGACGTTGCCGATGTCGAACACGACGGTGGTAGGCTGCCCCATGGTCTCGATGCTTTCCTTGACCTCTCGTCGGGGATGTTTAGCCCTCCGAGGGCACTCGCGCCACTCTCACAATTGACGGGCAGACACAGAAATCCGAGCGACTGAACAGGCCTGACCATGAACCGGGGCTGACGCTTGGCCGCGCGAGAGGCGAACTCCCTCCATGACGAGCCATGGAGGGAGCCGGGCGGACTTCAGCCGCCAATATTGTAGGCCGCGAGCGCCGCCATGTTGACGATGTCGCTGTCGGTCGCCCCGAGGGAGACGATCTGCACCGGCTTGTCGAGACCGACCACGAGCGGGCCGAGCACCATCGCGCCGCCGAGCTCCTGCAGCATTTTGGTCGAGATCGAGGCCGAATGGAACGCCGGCATGACGAGCACGTTCGCCGGTCCCTTGAGGCGGGAGAACGGGTATTGCGCCATCACGTCCCGATTGAGCGCCACGTCGGCCGACATCTCGCCGTCATACTCGAAATCGACCCGCATATCGTCGAGGATCTCGACGGCCTCCTGGATCTTCTCCGCGCGCTCCGCTTTCGGATGGCCGAAGGTCGAGAACGAGAGAAGCGCCACCCGCGGCTCGTAGCCAAGGCGGCGGGCGACGCCGGCGGACTCGATAGCGATCTCCGCGAGTTCCTGCGCGCTGGGCATCTCGTGAATGGCGGTGTCGGCTACGAGAACCGTGCGGCCGCGCGCAAGGCACAGAGACACGCCGATGACGCGGTGCCCGGGCTTGGCGTCGATCACGTGGCGCACGTCGGCGAGCGCCGTCGAGTAGTTGCGGGTCGCGCCCGTCACCATGGCGTCCGCATCGCCCAGGGCCACCATCGAGGCGGCGAAGTGGTTGCGGTCCTGGTTGATCATGCGCTGGCAGTCGCGGAACAGGTAGCCCTTGCGCTGCAAGCGCTCGTACAGAAACTGCGCGTAGGTCGCGTTGCGCTGGGACAGGCGCGCGTTGTGGATCTCGATGCCCTCGCGGCCTTCGAGCTCGATTCCCGCCTGAGTGGCCGTTTCCTGGATGCGATCCTCGCGGCCGACCAGAATGGCCTTGCCGAGGCCCTGGTTGACGAAGGACAGGGCCGCGCGGATCACCTGCTCCTCCTCGCCCTCCGCAAACACGACGCGCTTCGGGAACTTGCGTACGCGCTCGAAGATGCGGTTGAGGGTGCCGGCCACCGGATCGCGTCGCGCGGAGAGCTGGGCCTTATAGGACCGCATGTCGACGATCGGACGGCGCGCGACGCCCGTGTCCATGGCGGCTCGCGCCACCGCCATGGGAATGGTGTGGATCAGGCGCGGGTCGAAGGGCACCGGGATGATGTACTCGCGCCCGAAGCGGGGACGCGAGCCCTGGTAGGCGGCCGCCACTTCATCCGGGACATCCTCGCGGGCGAGCTCCGCCAGCGCCTGGGCGGCGGCGATCTTCATCTCCATGTTGATGGTCGTGGCCTGAACGTCGAGCGCGCCGCGGAAGATGTAGGGAAAGCCCAGGACATTGTTGACCTGGTTCGGATAATCGGAGCGGCCCGTCGCGATGATGACGTCGTCGCGGATGCGCGCCACTTCCTCCGGGGTGATCTCCGGGTCCGGGTTGGCCATGGCGAAGATAATCGGGTTGGGCGCCATGGAGCGGATCATCTCGTCGGTGAACGCCCCCTTGGCCGAGAGGCCGAACACCGCATCGGCGCCGTTCAGCGCATCCGCGAGAGTGCGGGCGTCCGTCTGGGCCGCATGGGCGGATTTCCACTGGTTCATGCCCTCGGTGCGGCCCTGGTAGATCACGCCCTTGGTGTCGCAGAGGATGACGTTGTTGGGCGCAAAGCCCATGGCTTTCAGGAGCTCCGTGCAGGCGATGCCGGCGGCGCCCGCGCCGTTCACCACGAGCTTGGTCTTCGCCATGTCGCGGTCGGTCAGATGGAGCGCATTGATGAGGCCCGCCGCCGCGATGATGGCCGTGCCGTGCTGATCGTCATGGAACACGGGAATGTCCATCAGTTCCCGCAGGCGTTCCTCGATGATGAAGCATTCCGGCGCCTTGATGTCCTCGAGATTGATGCCCCCGAAGGACGGGCCGAGATAGCGCACGCAGTTGATGAAGGCGTCCGCATCCTCCGTGTCGACCTCGAGGTCGATCGAATCCACATCGGCGAACCGCTTGAAGAGAACGGACTTGCCCTCCATGACCGGCTTCGAGGCGAGCGCCCCGAGATTGCCGAGGCCCAGGATCGCGGTCCCGTTCGAGATCACCGCCACCATGTTGGACCGGGTGGTATAATCGAAGGCCAGGGACGGGTTTTCCGCAATCGCCAGCACCGGCACCGCGACGCCCGGCGAGTAGGCGAGCGACAGGTCGCGCTGGGTCGCCATGGGTTTCGTCGGGACGACTTCGAGCTTTCCGGGTCGTCCCTGGGCGTGGAACTGCAGCGCCTCCTGATCGGTGAAGGTGGGACGCTTGCGGCGGATCGGGCGCTGATCGTCGGTCATGAGATATGGTTTCTTTTGTTGCGGGGCGTTTCCAAAGGGGGATGCGACCTTAAGGCATAGGGGGCGCCTTCCTCAAGACTTGTCCACATCCGCCCTTCGGACCCCATGACACGGATGAAAGGGCGGGCCGGCTTTGCTAAACAGGGTGGATGTCGTCCCAAGCCGCCTACAAATCCCCCGAGACCACCTCGCCGAACGCCGCGCCGGCCTCCGCGCCCGCGCAGGACAGCCGCGTCACGCCCATGATGGCGCAGTACATCGAGATCAAGGCGGCCAATCCGGACAGCCTGCTCTTCTACCGGATGGGCGATTTCTACGAATTGTTCTTCGAGGATGCCGAAATCGCCAGCCAGGCGCTCGGCATCGTGCTGACCAAGCGGGGCAAGCACCAGGGGCAGGACATCCCCATGTGCGGCGTGCCCGTGGAGCGGGCGGACGACTACCTGCAGCGGCTCATCGGCCTCGGCCACCGGGTCGCGGTCTGCGAGCAGACCGAGGATCCGGCCGAGGCCAAGAAGCGTGGCTCGAAATCCGTCGTGCGCCGCGACGTGGTCCGCCTCGTCACCCCCGGGACGATCACCGAGGAGCGCCTGCTGGAGCCGGGCCGGGCCAATTATCTGCTGGCCATCGCCCGCCGCCGCGCCTCCGATACGCAATGGTGCTACGGCCTGGCCGCCGTCGACATATCCACAGGCCATTTCGTGCTGAGCGAAACCGACGGCACGGGCCTGTCCGCCGAGATCGCCCGCTTCGAGCCGCGCGAGATCCTGGTGCCGGACGTCATTCACGACGATCCGGAGCTCAGGAGCTTCTGGCAGGAGACCCGTGCATCCATCACGCCGCTGTCCCGCGAGGGCCTCGATCCGGCCTCCGCCGAGCGGCGGCTCAAGGATTATTTCGGAGTCGCGACCCTCGACGCCTTCGGGGCCTTCAGCCCGGCCGAGATCACCGCTGC
This sequence comes from Microvirga sp. HBU67558, assembly GCF_018069605.1. Lineage (NCBI taxonomy): Bacteria > Pseudomonadati > Pseudomonadota > Alphaproteobacteria > Hyphomicrobiales > Methylobacteriaceae > Microvirga > Microvirga sp. HBU67558. The sequence continues at coordinate 81,762 of NZ_JAGPUP010000550.1, forward strand.
GGGCAGCGCCCTCTTCTACGTCGAGAAGACGCAGATCGACAGCCGCCCGGCCCTGAACCCGCCCGCCCGAGACACCTCCGGGGCGGCGCTTGCGATCGATGCCGCCACCCGGGCCAATCTGGAGCTGACCCGCACCCTTTCCGGCGAGCGGACGGGGAGCCTGCTCGCCACCATCGACTGCACGGTGACGCCGGGCGGCGCCCGGCTTCTCGCGGAGCGTCTCGCCGGCCCCCTCACCCATCCGGGCCAGATCCGGGACCGGCAGGATTCGGTCACGGCCCTCGCGGAGAACAACGACCTGCGCGACCGCCTGCGGCGCATCATCAAGCGCTCGCCCGATCTGGCCCGCGCCCTCTCCCGGCTGAGTCTCGGGCGCGGCGGACCGCGCGACCTGGCCTGCGTGCGCGACGGCCTGTTCGCGGCCCGCGAACTCGGTCTCGAACTGGCGATCGCCCCCAATCTGCCGACGGAGCTGTCCGCAGCCGCGCAGGTGCTCCAGGGTCTTCGCACGGACGTGGCGGACCGGCTCGCGGCTGCCCTTGCCGACGAGTTGCCCCTGCTCAAGCGTGATGGCGGCTTCGTCCGCGCGGGGTTCGACCCGGCCCTCGACGAGCTGCGCGACCTGCAGCAGGATTCCCGCCGCTTCATCGCGGCCCTTCAGGCGCGCTACGCCACCGAGACCGGCTGCCGCTCCCTGCGCGTCAAGCACAACCACATGATCGGCTACTTCGTGGAGGTGCCGCAGAATGTGGGTGAGGACCTGCTGAAGGAGCCGTTCAAGGATGTCTTCGTCCACCGCCAGACCATGGCGGGCGCCATGCGCTTCTCCACGCTGGAGCTCGGCGAGCTCGAAGCGAAGATCGCGTCTGCGGCCGACCGGGCGCTGAAGATCGAGCTCGCCCTCTTCGACGAGATGGTGCAGGCCCTGCTGGACCTGGCAGGCGACGTGGCGGCTGCCGCCGAAGCCGTTGCGGTCATCGACGTGACTGCGGCTCTCGCCGACCTCGCCATGCGACTGGACTGGACGCGGCCCGTCGTCGACACCAGCCTCGCCTTCACCGTCAAGGGCGGCCGCCACCCGGTCGTCGAGGCAGCCCTCAGGCGCGAGGGCACGCCCTTCATCGCCAACGATTCGGACCTGTCAGGGAAAAGCGCCGGCCATATCCTGCTGATCACCGGCCCCAACATGGGCGGCAAGTCCACCTATCTGCGCCAGAACGCGCTGATCGTGGTGCTGGCCCAGATGGGATCCTACGTGCCGGCCAAGGAGGCCCATATCGGCATCGTCGACCGGCTCTTCTCCCGCGTGGGCGCTGCTGACGATCTGGCGCGGGGCCGCTCGACATTCATGGTCGAGATGGTGGAGACCGCCGCGATTCTCAACCAGGCAACCGCGCACTCGCTCGTCATCCTCGACGAGATCGGCCGCGGCACCGCCACCTTCGACGGTCTCTCCATCGCCTGGGCGGCCATCGAGCATCTGCACGAGTCCAATCGCTGCCGGGCCCTGTTCGCCACCCATTTCCACGAGCTGACCGCCCTCGCCGAGCGGATGCCGCGCATTTCCAACGCGACCCTGAAGGTAACCGAATGGAACGGCGAGGTGGTGTTCCTGCACGAGGTGGTGCCGGGCGCCGCCGACCGTTCCTACGGGCTGCAGGTGGCGCGTCTGGCCGGCCTGCCCGCCCCCGTCGTCGAACGGGCGAAGACGATCCTGAGCGAGTTGGAGAAGTCGGACCGCGAAGCACCCAAGCGCGCCCTTTTCGACGACCTGCCCCTGTTTGCGGTTCCCGCCCGCGCCGAGCCGGTGCCGCCTCCGAAGCATGACGTCCTGCGGGAGGCGCTCGATGCCCTGGATCCCGACGCGATGACGCCGCGCGAGGCGCTCGATGCGCTCTACCGCCTCAAGGCGCAGAGATAGCCTGCGGCATCGGGGGAGGCGTATCAGGAGACCTGCGAATTACGCTCACGAGGGGCTGCGCCGAAAGGGACGAAGGTCACCGTCCGTGCATCGTCGGGCTCACGCAGCTGCCCGGCCGTGACATAGCCTAAGGCCTCGCGGACACCGCGTTCCGTGTAGGGCTTGGCGATCACCCCCCAGGCGCCGGCGAAATCCTCCGGGATGCGCTTGGTGTTCGCCGTCATGAACAGCACGGTGACCTGGAGCTCGGCTGCGAGGCGGCGCGCGACATCGACCCCTGTGGGCCCATCGGCCAGATGGATGTCGACGAAGGCCAGATCAGGCTTGAGTTCGCGGCCACGGGCAAGAGCCTCCCCGGAGGAAGCCGCGATCGCGACGACGTCGTGGCCCAGATCCTGCAGCAGGCTTTCGAGCTCGAGCGCGATCAGGATCTCATCCTCGACGACGAGGATACGCAACGGCTTCTCGCTACTCAAACCGGGTCTCCTCCGCGTCGACGGGTATCACGATCTCAGCGCGTGTACCTGGCTTCCTGTCGTGCCAAGTCAACCGCCCCTTCAACTGATGGACCAACATCGTGATCAAGGTTTTTCCAAAACTTCCCTCGGGCGGAGGCGAATGATCGAGGCCGACGCCATCGTCCTCGACGGCGATTTGCACGCCGTTTTCGACCCGCTCGATTGCGATTGTCAATCGGCCCCGGCGGCCGTTTGGGAAAGCATGCTTAACCGCATTGCCGACCACCTCGTTCAGCAGAAGAGCCAGAGCGGCCGCCTTGGCGGCCGGAACGCCGAGGGGCTCGGCCTGAAGGTCGAGATCGACCTGCCCCTTCGGCAGGGTCGCGGCCAGGTCACCGGCGAGTTCCGTGGCGAACTCCTTCAGGTTGAACCGGGTCGTGTCCCCGGCCCCATGGAGGAGCCGGTGCGCTGCTGCGAGTGCGCCGACCCGCTCGGCCAGGTCCTGGAGGACCTTTCGCGCTTCCGGGTCCTGAAGACGTCGCGCCTTCAGGAGGACCAGGGAGGCGATCATCTGGAGGGAGTTCTTGGCCCGATGCTCGACTTCGTGGAGCAGCGCCGTCTTCTGCTCGAGCGCCAGGCGAAGATCCTGGATCCGCCGCTCGGCCTTCTCGTCCAGGAGCGTCCCCGCGTCAAAGCGATCCCGGTCGGGCGGCTTCGTCGCGCCGGCGCCGTTCAGCAGCACGGTCACCGACCGCAGCTGGCCGGCCTCGTCATGGACCGGTGAGAGGGACAAGGTGCTCCAGAACGGGGATCCGTCCGTCCGGCGCCCCCGGAAGGCGGTTTCGAGCGCCTCTCCGCGACGCAACGCGGCATCGATCGCGCTGAAGGACGCCGGACCCGCATCGGGGGCCTGAAGCAGGTGCCAGCCGCGGCCGAGCACCTCGTCCGGGGAATGGCCGGTCAGATCGAAGAAGGCCGGATTCGCGAAGACGACGGGAGCCGGCGTCCGGCTCGGGTCGACCATCAGGACGGGCACGCGCAAGGAATGGAAGGCGGCCCTGAAGGAGGCCTCCTGGGAGTCCGACGGTGCAACGTGGGTTTCGGCCAGCATTACGATCTCTGGACGCCGTTCGAGATCTCGTGGACAAACCGCGCTTTCCCGCCTGAGAAGAAAATCTGCCCCATCGATGGTAGAACCCTTGCGCCTGCGCAATTTTTTCGAGGCTTGACTCGCAGCGCAGTAGGACTCAACGCGATGGCGGCGGCAGGGTTCCGCCGGTTCGACAGGCCACCCGTTGATGCAACACTATCGCGTTTTGGTCGAGTGCGCTAACATCGGTTCCGTCAGGGAGAAAGAGCCGGATGGTTACGCGCGTTTCCACTGTTGCGTTCGAAGGAATCGAGGCGCGCGCAGTCGATGTTCAGGTCCAGATCACGCCCGGCACCGTCGCGTTCACGATCGTCGGCCTGCCCGACAAGGCGGTGGCGGAATCCCGCGAGCGCGTCCGCTCAGCCCTGATCGCCTCCGGCCTCGCCCTGCCGGCAAAGCGGATCACGGTCAATCTCGCCCCGGCCGATCTGCCGAAGGAAGGCAGCCACTACGACCTGCCAATCGCCCTTGGAGTCATGGCGGCCATCGGGGCCGTTCCGGCGGATGCGCTCGCCGGTTTCACGGTCCTGGGCGAACTGGCGCTCGACGGCACCGTCACGTCGGTGGCGGGTGTCCTGCCCGCCGCCATGGCGGCCTATGAGCGCGAGCACGGGCTGATCTGTCCCGAGGCCTGCGGGTCCGAGGCCGCCTGGGCCGGCAGCGACATCGAGATCCTGGCGCCGCGCTCCCTGATCCAGCTCGCCAACCACATCAAGGGCACCCAGGTGATGGCGCGGCCGGAGCCGACCATCATGCCGGCCTCCGGCTCTCTGCCGGACCTGCGCGACATCAAGGGCCAGGAGAGTGCGAAGCGCACCCTCGAGATCGCCGCGGCCGGCTCCCACAACCTGCTCATGAACGGCCCGCCTGGCGCCGGCAAATCCATGCTCGCCCAGCGGCTGCCGTCCATCCTGCCACCGCTCTCGCCGCGGGAATTGCTGGAAGTGTCGATGATTCAGTCGGTGGCGGGCCTCCTCGCGGACGGCGCACGCTCCAACCGCCGTCCATTCCGGGCTCCGCATCACTCGGCCTCCATGGCAGCGCTCGTGGGCGGTGGCCTCAATGCCCGTCCCGGCGAGGCCTCCCTGGCGCACCATGGCGTGCTCTTCCTCGACGAGCTGCCGGAGTTCCAGCCTCAGGTCCTCGATTCCCTGCGCCAGCCACTGGAAGCCGGCGAAATCCTGATCGCCCGGGCCAATCATCGCGTTACCTATCCGGCGCGCTTCCAGCTCGTGGCGGCGATGAATCCCTGCCGCTGCGGACAGGCGACCGAGCCGGGCTATGTGTGCCGTCGCCAGCCGAACGAGCGCTGCGTCGCGCAATATCAGGCACGCCTGTCCGGCCCGCTCCTCGACCGCATCGATCTCGCCATCGAGGTTCCCGCGGTCACGGCCGCCGACCTCATCCTGCCGGCGCCCGTGGAGGGCTCGGCCGAGGTGGCGGCCCGCGTCGCCCGGGCCCGGGAGCGGCAGGCGAAACGCTATGCGGGCCTGAACCTCGAAGGCGTCGCGACCAATGCGGCCTGCCCGCCGGCACTCCTCGAGGAGATGGCCCGGCCCGACCCGGAGGGCCTGTCCCTCATCCGCGACGCTGCCAACGCCATGCGCCTGTCGGCGCGCGGCTTCCACCGCGTGCTCAAGGTGGGTCGCACCCTTGCCGACCTCGACGGGGAGGATTGCGTCCGGCGCATCCATGTGGCGGAAGCCCTGTCGTACCGCGCCCATGGGGACCGGCGCCCTGCAGCCGCCTAGGAGGTCTCCTCAGGGCCACACGCCGCCTTGCGGACACCCGTGCCGATCTCGATATTTTCCACCGGGACGCTTATGTTTTCTGTCACAAAACAGTTTGGAATGGGTTTTATGTCAGGGTTGAAGCGGGACGGCACCGCGGCCGATCCCTTCCCGGAGGCACGACCCTGTGAGGCAGCGATGAACCTATCTCCGTTGAACGAGGCAGCCGATCGTCCTGCTTGGCTGGGTGTGCGCCCGTATGGCCTGACTCAGTTCATGCCCGGCAAGGACCGGATCGTGCGCGATTACGGCAGCCTCGATCCCGTGCTCGGCCGGATCGGCTCGCTTGAAGTGCGCCTTGCAACCACCGTCAAGGAGATTAGGAAGGCGCAGCGCCTGCGCTTCAAGGTCTTCTACGAGGAGATGTCAGCCTCCCCCAGCGGCGCGGCCCTGATCTCGCGCCGGGACGTGGATGCTTACGATTTCATCTGCGACCACCTTCTCGTGCTCGACCACGACGTGAAGCCCAAGGCCTTTCGCCCGGCGAAGCCGAAGGTGGTGGGAACCTACCGGCTTCTGCGCCAGGACGTAGCGGCCCGGCATGGCGGCTTCTACACCCGCGGCGAGTATGACATCGCTCCCCTGTTCAAGGCGCATCCCGGTCTGCGCTTCCTGGAACTCGGCCGCTCCTGCGTGCTGGAGGCCTACCGCACCAAGCGCACCGTCGAGCTGCTCTGGCACGGCATCTGGGCCTATGTCCTCCACCACAAGATCGACGTGATGCTGGGCTGCGCGAGCCTCGTGGGCACGGAGCCGCAGGATCTGGCGCTGCCCCTGAGCTTCCTGCACCATTATGCGGCCGCCCCGGCCGAGTGGCAGGCCCGCGCGCTGCCGGAGCGCTTCACCGCGATGGACATCCTGCCCAGGGATGCCGTCGATCCGAAGGCTGCGCTCCACGCGCTGCCGCCCCTGATCAAGGGCTATCTGCGCCTCGGCGCCACGTTCGGCACGGGTGCGGTAATCGACCGGCAGTTCGGCACCACGGACGTGCTCGTCGTCCTGCCGGTCAAGGCGATCAACCCGCGCTACATCGACCATTTCGGCCCGACGGCGAACCGCCACGCGGCCTGAAGGCTCACGCCGACGCCGCGAAGACGCGGCGCCATTCCTCGCGCACGTCCGGATCCTCTTCGCGCTCGAGCCGCCCGGCCGCATGGCGGCCGACCGTATCCGGCGGAAGCAGCCGGCCGATGGCCCAGGCGGCCATGGCCCGCACGAGCGGCGAGGCGTCGTCGAGAAGGCGCAGGGCCTCGTCGGCCAGGGCCGCATCGCCCGAATTGCCGATCGCGATGAGCACGTTGCGGACGAAGCGGTCGCGGCCGGTGCGCTTGATCGGGGTGCCGGAGAAGCGGGCCCGGAAGGCGGGATCGTCGAGCCGCGCCAGGTCCCGGAGCGGCAGTGCCGTCAGATCCTCGCGCTGCACGAGCCGCGCCTCCCGTCCCGCCTGGGCGAACTTGTTCCACGGGCAGACGGCGAGACAATCGTCGCAACCGAAGATCCGGTTGCCGATGCCCGGCCGCAGCTCGTCCGGAATGTGCCCCTTGTGCTCGATGGTCAGATACGAGATGCAGCGGCGCGCATCGAGCCGGTAGGGCGCGGGAAAGGCCTGCGTCGGGCAGACGTCGAGGCAGCGCCGGCACGAGCCGCAGCGGTCGCGCTCCGGCTCGTCGGCCGGGAGTTCCGCCGTGGTGAAGATGGCGCCCAGGAACAGCCAGTCGCCGAACTCCCGCGAGACCACGACCGTGTGCTTGCCTTGCCAGCCGAGGCCGGCGGCCTCAGCGAGCGGCTTCTCCATCACGGGTGCGGTGTCGACGAAGACCTTCACGTCGGACGAGGCCTTCGCGGCGAGGAAGCCCGCCGCCTCCTTGAGCTTGCCCTTGATCACGTCGTGATAGTCGCGGTTGCGGGCATAGACCGAGATGTAGCCGCGATCCCTTTCGGCGAGTTCGGTCAGCGGGTCGTTGTCGGGACCGTAGTTCAGCCCGAGCAGGATGACGCTGCGCACCTCGGGCCACAGAACCCGCGGGTCGGCCCGGCGCTCCGCCGTCTCGGCCATCCAGTCCATCGATCCGTGATGGCCGGCCTCGAGCCAGGCGTTGAGCCGCTCGGGAGCCAGCGGGATCGCGTCAGGCCTGGCGATGCGAACCGCATCGAAGCCGAGCGCCTTCGCCCGCTCGACGAATGCCTGCTTGAGAGCCGTGACGTCTAGAAATCCAGGTTGTCGTAATGCTCCGCCGGCGCCATCCCCGGCACCCGGTCCGCGAGGAGCGCGCGGAAGGACGGCCGGGACTTGATCCTGGCGTACCAATGCTTCGCTGTTTCGTCCTCGTCCCATGGCACGTCGCCGAGATAATCCACCACCGACAGATGGGCGGCCGCCGCCAGATCCGCATAGGTCATCTGGTCGCCGGCCAACCAATTTCGCTGGGAAATCAGAAAACCGATATATTTGAGATGGTATCGCACATTGGTCTGGGCGGCGCGAATCGCCCCCATGTCGGGCGGGCCGCCGCCCAGCTCGATGGGCATGAACCGCTTATAGATCTTTTCCGTCGCGAGGTAATCCGAGACCTCGCCGTGGAACTTCACCAGGAACCAGTCGAGCAGGCGGCGGACCTCGACCCGCTGCGCGAGATCCCGCGGCAGGAAGCGCCGGTCCCGCATATCCTCGCCCCGCGTCTCGTCAATGTACTCCGCGAGGCAGAAGGGGGCCGCCACCGCGAGCCCGTTATCGTCGACGAGAAGCGGCAGATTCCCGGCCGGGTTGATCTCGAGAAAGGAGATGCGCCGGTCCCACGGCTTCTCCTCGACCACATCCGGCTCGAGACCGAGCTCCGCGAAAACGAGACGCGCGAACCGCGACTGCGGACAGAACGGATAAGAATGCAGGATGGCCATGAATCTATGAGTGATGCGAAACAGGCGGCGAGAATAAGGCCGTGCTTCGTTAAGGGTTGGTAAGGAATATTGGTGAATCTCATGTCCGTGATGCACAAGGGTCACGTTGGCAGCGCAAACCTTGCTTGACAGACACGGCGTGCTCCCGCATCTGGCGCCGTTTCCAGGATTTTCAACGATGTCGCAAATCATCGAGGCGCTCTTTCTCGGCCTCATCGAGGGGCTGACGGAATTTCTTCCGGTCTCCTCCACGGGTCATCTTCTCCTCGTCGGCCACTTCCTCGGCTTCGAGTCGACGGGCAAGACCTTCGAAGTCCTGATCCAGCTCGGCGCGATCCTGGCGATCCTGTCCGTCTACTTCAACAAGCTCTGGTCCATCGCCCGGGCCCTGCCGTATGACCCGATGGCGCGCCACTTCGTCGTCGGCGTGCTCGTGGCCTTCCTGCCGGCGGCCGTGATCGGCGCGGCGCTGCACGGCTTCATCAAGGAGGTGCTCTTCGATCCCTGGATCGTGTGCACGACCCTGATCATCGGCGGCTTCGTGCTTCTCGGCATCGACCGCCTGCCGCTCGAAGCGACCAAGACCGACGCGACCCGCTTTCCGATTTCGATGTATTTCAAGATCGGCCTCATCCAGTGCGCCGCCATGGTGCCGGGCGTCTCGCGGTCCGGCGCGACCATCGTGGGCGCCATGCTGATGGGCGCCTCGAAGCGCGCGGCCGCGGAATTCTCGTTCTTCCTCGCCATGCCGACCATGGCCGGGGCGTTCGCGTACGATCTCCTGAAGAACTACAAGTTCCTCTCCGCGAACGACGTGGCGATCATCGGGGCCGGCTTCCTCTCCGCCTTCATCGCGGCGCTCCTCGTGGTGAAGCTGCTCCTGGACTACGTGTCCCGGCACGGCTTCACGCCCTTCGCCTATTGGCGCATCCTCGTGGGCGCGGCGGGCCTCGCCGGCCTGATCGTCTACGGCTGAGCGATGCCGGTGCGCGACGAGGCCCTGGCGATCACGCTCTCCATCGCGGCCGCCCTGCTGATGGTGGTCCTCGCGGTCATCGCGGGGGCGAGCGCCGGTCCGGCACCGACGGCCGAGGCCGGGCCACCCGATCCCGCCTGCGTCGAATGGACCGACAGCTGCGTGGTCTGCTCCCGGTCGCCAGGCGGACTCGCCTGCTCGACGCCGGGGATCGCCTGCACCCGGGGCGCACCGCGCTGCCTGCGGCGGTAGCGGGTTTCGACGGATCGACCGGGCCCCTTCCTGACATTCTTCCTGCCATCCCGATGCAGAAAAGCGCAACGCCCCAAACAACCGGGATCACCGGCACGGGGCCGGTGACGACGTCGAGTGCTCGGAGGCCAGACCCTACGGAATCGTCTTGTCCGGGTAGCGGCACAGGTCGTTGACCGGGCAGCGCCAGCACTCGGGCCGGCGGGCCTTGCAGATGTAGCGCCCGTGCAGGATCAGCCAGTGATGGGCGTGAAGCCGGAACTCGTCCGGGATCAGGGCTTCGAGCGCCTCCTGCGTTTCCAGCGGCGTCCGGGTGATCGCCAGCGGCAGCCGGTTGGTGACCCGGAAGATGTGCGTGTCCACCGCCACGCGCGGATCCCCGAAGGCGATGTTGACCACGACGCTCGCGGTCTTGCGCCCGACCCCCGGCAGGGTCTCCAGGATCTCGACGGAATTGGGCACCTCGCCGCCGAATTCCTCTGCGAGGCGCCGGGCCGCCGCGATCACGTTCTTCGCCTTGGTGTTGAAGAAGTTCAGCGTCCTGATGTGCTCGCGCAAGCCCTCCTCGCCCAGATCGAGCATCCTCTGGGGCGTGTCGGCGACGGGAAACAGGTTCCGGGTCGCCTTGTTGACGCCGACATCGGTCGCCTGCGCGGAGAGCGCCACAGCGACGAGCAGCGTGTAAGGGTTCGTGTAATCGAGTTCGCCCCTGGGCTCGGGATTGGCCGCACGCAGGCGCCGGAAAATCTCGACCATCGTGGCCGTGTCGACCGGCTTCGGGGTGCTGGCCTTCAGGGCCCGGCCGACTGTCTTCGCCGGGACGGCGGGCGGGGCCTTGGGTTTGGCCCCGGGCTTGACCTTGGGCTTGGCCTTGGGCTCGGCTTTCGCCTTGGAACTGCGGCGGGGGGCAGGCTTCAGATCGGACATTTCTGCGTTATACTTGAGGCATGACCAGCGGCAAGGCGACAGATGGCGGGATCGACCGGTTCGAGCAGCCGGTGTTTTCGGCCGTGATCCGCCCGCACCGGTCCCTGAGCCCGCAGGGTTTCAGGATCGTCATGGTGCTGGTCTGCCTCGTCTCGGTGGTGGCGAGCCTGCCCTTCGTGATCATGGGCTTCTGGCCGGTCGCCGGATTCTTCGGCCTCGACTTCCTCGGCCTCTACATCGCGTTCCGGGTCAGCTACCGCCAGGGCGAGGCGTTCGAGCTCCTAGAGCTGACGCCGATCCGCCTCCTGTTCCGCAAGGTAAGCCCTCGCGGCGAGGTGAAGGACTGGCAGTTCAACCCGCTTTGGACCCGGCTCGACCGACAGGTCGACGACGAATACGGCATGCAGCACCTTTCGCTGACCTCCCGCAACAGGCAGGTCGAGATCGCCCGCGACCTGTCTCCGCCCGAACGCGAGACCCTGGCGGAGGCCCTCGGCCGGGCCCTGGCGGATGTGAAAAGGGGCCATTGAGACAACTCCAGCACCTGTGGGCCCGCAGCTTGCGCTGCGAGCCTTCAGGATGATCGAGGGTGGCGCGAGTGG